>DASZMG010000064.1:0-25279 GCA_035551975.1 Candidatus Acidiferrales bacterium
TCCATCACACCTTCGAATTCAGGCAGATTCCGGTAGAGAAACGCCGCGCCGAGATACATGCGATAGTCCCAATCGGGCTTTCTCGCTGCCGGAATCCAGAAAAAGCATTTGGGGCTGCCGCTCGCCGAATAGAAACGGCGCTCGTCCCAATTGTCAAACACAAATACTTCCGAATCCAAAATGACTACCTGCTCCGCATCAATGAAGCGATCCGCACACAGCCGCACAAACATTTGTTTGTACCAGCCCTGTTCCCGGTATTTCGTCTCCCATCGGAAAGCGGGCAGCCGACCCGAAAGATCGATGTCATTTTCATCGATATAATCGATCGGCCATTCCGAAAGCGTGCTCTTTTGCTCGGAGGTCAGGTTCCCCACAACGTAAATTTTGTTCGATGTCTTGCCGGCTAGCGTCGCCAGAAGCATGCGGCATGGAAGAAGGTGGTTTCGCGAGACTGTAATCAGATACGCGAGTCGGTCGTCGCTGTGTGCCGGAAGTATGTCAGTTCTCACCTTTCGATTATGAATTCATCCGATTGTGAATCCATCGCTCGATGCGCCTGCGTTCACTCGTGGCACGCTCGTTGCAAGCAGACATCCACAACATTGCCAAAAAGGGCGTTCGTATCGAGTTCACGCCGCAAGAGATGTGCCACAGTTTCCGTCGAACTGCCCGCCCGCGACTCCCGTAACGGGAATAAACCGCAAAAGTGGCTCATCTGTGCTCCGAGGCGGACAGGAGCCGGCATTCCTTGCAGGGCGTCAGCCGGTGTATAGTACGGTTTCAAATCAGGGAGAGGGAATCGATGACTCATTCACAAGTTTTCAATCGCCCCGGACGACTGATCTGCGCTGCGCTAGTTCTTTTGTTGCTCACTCCTTCGGCGTTTTCGCAGATGGCGGGGATGAAATGGACC
Source organism: Candidatus Acidiferrales bacterium (assembly GCA_035551975.1). Lineage (GTDB taxonomy): Bacteria > Acidobacteriota > Terriglobia > Acidiferrales > UBA7541 > Palsa-295. Next base: position 917 of record DASZMG010000064.1, read on the forward strand.
AAGATCGCCAATTTTCCCGAACCTGCCGAGGAAATTTTGGGCACGGCCGCGAACGGCAAGATGTACGTCTTCGCCGGACTGATTCCGCTGTGGCACCCCAAGGGACTCGTCTACGAATACGATCCCGCCACCGACAAGTGGACCAAGAAAAAGCCCATGGCGCTGCCGTCGCACCACGTGGCTTTCACCGAATACAAAGGCAAGATTTACGCCTTCGGCGGGTTCGTCTATCCGCAGTCGGGCCCGCCGTCCTGGGTGCCCATCGACAACGCTTGGGAATATGATCCCGCAGCGGATACCTGGAAAGCGCTCGCGCCCATGCCCATAAAGCGAGGTGCGGCTCTGGCAACGGCGGCGGGTGACAAAATCTATGTGATCGGGGGCGCGACTTCCCGTCCCAACGCCAAAGATATCGCCATTACCCCCACCACGCCGCAAACGGTACTCGGAACCGTGGAGGAATACGATCCGGAAACGAACACCTGGCACGAGCGCAGCCCCATGCCCACACCGCGAAATCATGCGGCCATCGGCACGGTGAACGGGAAAATCTATGTGATTGGCGGGCGCGTCGGCGAGGCCTTCATCGCACCATCGACGGACGTTTCGGTGGTCGAAGAATACGATCCGGCGAAAGACGCCTGGAGCGCTGCTCTGGCCCGCATGCCTACCGAGCGCAGCGCCCTCGCTGCCGGCGTTTACAACGGAAAAATCTATATCGCGGGCGGCGAATATCAGGACCCGATCATGATGGCCACCTTCCGCGTGGTGCAAGCCTTTGATCCGGCGACCAATTCCTGGTCGACGCTTCCCTCGCTTCCCGTGTCGCGCCATGGCTTGGCCGGCGGCATGATCGGCAATCGCTTCTATGTGGTCGGCGGCGACGTGCAATCCTCCGGTACCGGAATCGATGCATCCACGCCGGAGTCGGAGTATCTAGAGTTACCGAAGTGAAGTAGATGAGGTTTAGGAAGTAGATGAGGTAAAGGAAGTAAAGGACAAAAACAGTCGTGTATTGATTACGATTCGCTCTTGTTTGGATGCGAACCTCTACTGTAGACGGAACTCAATATCCGAAGTTATCGAAGTAGGTGACGGTCAAGAAAAGAGGGCTTGTCATCCCGAAGCGAGCGTCCTTCAGCGAGTCGAGGGATCTCTCTTCGATTTTTGTTCGAGGCTGGCTTTCTTTCGGGAGGCAAACCGTACGGTAGGCGGGAATTGAATGGGAGGTTCTTTTCCTCTACGTCCTTTACTTCCTGAACTTCCTTTACTCCTATTTTACTTCCGGCATTTTCGCGCCGTCGCCGATCACCGTAAGCCACGGCTTTACTTCCCACTTGCTCACCACGCCCGTTAGTACATAAGGATCGGCCTTGGCAAAAGCTTCCGGCGCTTTCGGCGAATCGCCGCGAAATACCAGGACACCGCCGCGATACGGATCGCCGAACGCTCCGGCGATCACAATCTCTCCGCGATCATATGCTTCCTGAATCAGCTTCAGGTGCTGCGCTCGCACCTTCGCGCGCTTCGGCACGTAATCCTCGATGTATTCGTAGCTAAGCAGGTAGTGCATCGTTGACCGTTTATTCTTCCTGGCGACAGCTAAAAGTAGAGATGGTGTTTTCCTCTACTTCCTCAACCTCACACCGAATACGACACGGTGCCGTCATCCATAATTGCGCCGGCATCTTCCTTGGACCTTTCCGTTTCGGGCTTCGCTCCGCGGCGCATGGCCACCTGCCCGGTGCGCACCACTTCCATCAAGCCAAACGGCCGCAGCACGTCGAGCAGTCTGTCGATCTTTTCCTCCGCCCCGGTAATTTCAATGGTCACCGATTCGGGCGCAACATCCAGCACACGTGCGCGAAACACATTGGCAAGCTCGAATATCCGCGGGCGTGATTCGGGCGTAGCGGCCACTTTGACCAGCGCCAGGTCGCGAATGATGGCTGCCTCGCCAGTAATGTCGTCTACCAGCAGCACGTTCACCAGCTTGTAGACGTTGGCCACGATGCGCCGCGCTTGGTCCGCGTCCGTGTCGACCACGATGGTCATGCGCGACACATCGTGCTTCTCGGTGCGGCCCACCGTGAGCGAATCGATGTTGAACGCGCGGCGCCGAAATAACGAGACGACGCGAGAGAGAACTCCGGGCTTGTTATCCACGTAAACGATGAATGTATGCAGCATGTTTTTTCCTATTCGTCCCCTGCGGTTTCAACGATGGGGCTCGGCCTGCGAATCATTTCGTGCAGCGAAGATCCGGCCGCGACCATCGGGTAAACGGTATCTTCCTGCTCCACCTGGAAGTCGATCAGCACCGGTCCGTTATGCTCGCGCGCGGCACGAATAGTCGGTATCACGTCGGCGCGTTTGTTGCAGATCATGCTCTTGATGCCGTAGGCCGCGCCCAGCTTGGTAAAGTCCGGGCTGAGCAGCGGTGTGGCTTCGTAGTTGCGGTCGTAGAAGAATTCCTGCCACTGGCGCACCATGCCCAGGTAGCCGTTGTTGATAATGGCGATGTTCACTTTCAAGTTTTCCTGCACGATAGTGGCAAGTTCGGACATGGTCATCTGAAAGCCACCATCACCCGCGACCACCCACACATCGGAACCGGGGCAGGCCACCTTTGCGCCGACTCCCGCCGGCAGCGCAAACCCCATGGTGCCGAGCCCGCCCGATGTGATCAGCGAGCGCGGCCGGTCGTGCTTGTAATACTGCGCTTCCCACATCTGGTGCTGGCCCACGTCGGTGACCACGATGGTTTCGCTCTCGCGAGTCTCGTGCCACAGATCGCTGATCACATGCGCGGCGTAAAGATGGCCGTTGTCCGGCAGGTTTTGAATGTCACGCACGGCTGAGTCGCCTTTCAGCCGCCGGATAAATTCGAGCCACTTCTGCCGGTCGCGCATTTCAACGGCGGGTAGCAGTTCGTGCAAAATTTTGCGCAAATCGCCCACCAACGCCACATCTACCTTGATGTTCTTGTTGATTTCGGTCGGGTCGATATCCACGTGAATCTTCTTCGCGTTCGGAGCGTAGGTCTTGGTATTACCCGTCACGCGATCGTCAAAGCGCATGCCCAGCGCGATCAGCAGGTCCGCTTCCTGAATCGTCGTGTTGACCCAGGCCTCGCCGTGCATGCCCATCATGCCCAGGTTCAGCACGTGCGAAGCGGGGAAATGGCCGAGGCCCAAAAGCGTCATCGCCACCGGGATCGAAGCCTTTTCCGCGAAGGCCTGCACTTCGTGTTCCGCGCCGGAAACCGCAATCCCGTGCCCGGCCAGAATCAGCGGCCGCTTCGCCGAATGAATCAGTTCAAGCGCCTTGGTAAACGCTTCTTTTGCCGGTGAATTATCGGGACGGTACCCGCGCATTTTCGGCGCGGCGCCCTCCCAGTCGAATTCGCAGGAACTCTGCTGTGCATCCTTGGTGATGTCGATGAGCACCGGCCCCGGGCGCCCGGATTTCGCCACATAGAACGCCTCGCGCACAGCGGGCGCAATCTCATCGGCGCGTGTCACCAGATAGTTGTGTTTTGTCACAGGAAGTGTGACGCCGGTGATGTCGGTCTCCTGAAACGCATCCGAGCCAAGAAGCTTGCTGCCGACCTGCCCGGTGATGCATACGATAGGCGAGGAATCGAGCATCGCCGTGGCGATGCCGGTCACCATGTTCGTCGCGCCCGGGCCGGAGGTCGCAATCGCCACTCCAACGTCTCCTGTCGCGCGCGCATAGCCATCGGCCATGTGCGTTGCGCCTTGCTCGTGCCGCACCAGAATGTGGTGGATCGAGCTGTGCCGCAGCGCATCATATACCGGAAGGATGGCCCCTCCGGGATAGCCAAACACATGCTTCACGCCTTCGCGTTCCAGGCATTCCCACAGGATTCGCGCGCCGGTCAGCACCGGTTTTTGTCCGCTCATCGTTCCGCCCATTTGAGCCCTCCTACGAGCCCTAAAACTAAAAAACCCACCGGACCTTGCTTTCGGTCGGTGGGTTTCAGAAGCCTTTGCTTTCCTTGTTTCAGCTGGCTCTTGCACCCCAGACCGAGACGGGTACACCTACTACTACCCGAAGGACTACCAGTCTAAGCTGGCCAGTACCGCTCTCGAGTCTGAAGTTTTGAGCCACCGTTCTAAGATTCCTTGTGGCGCATGAAGCGCCTTTCACCGCTAACTCTAGACTTGCGCTCGCCCGGTTGTCAACACGAGTTATTTTTATAGTGAGATAGCGTATTTACTTATACTGCTGTTCCGAGTCGACAGTTAGTAGGATTGCACCTGCAGCACAACAGCCTCCGGAAGGTCATGGCGCAACAGCGACTCGCGCGAAGCTAAGCGGTACTTCAGCAGCGTCCACACCGCCTCGATGCCATCCGTGAAACGAATCTTTTTGCCGTCTGCGATTCCGCGTGCGTTGTAGCCAATGGGCACCTCATGAATGCGATGCCCCAGTCTCCGCAATTTCGCCGTGATCTCAGGACAAAATTCGAAGCGCTGGCATTCCAGCCGGATTTCGCGCAGCACGGAAGCGCGAAATGCCTTATACGCAGTCGCTTGGTCCGTAATCTCCGCGTCGAACAGCAAATTCGCCGCTGCGGTCAGCAGGCGATTCGCCAGCCGGTGACGCAGCGTCATTCCCTTCGTCGTTTCACGAAAGCGCGATCCGTAGACCACATCCGCCTCGCCGCGCAGAATCGGTTCGACTAGGTCTGCGTAGTCCTTCGGGTCATATTCAAGGTCGCCATCTTGAATCAGGATGATGTCGCCAGTAGCCAGTGCGAAGCCGGCTCGCAGAGCAGCCCCTTTGCCTGCGTTCACTTCGCGCCGGCATCCCACCAATTCTCCGGCTCGGACCCGGTCGCCAAAAATCCGGTCGGTGCCATCGGTCGAGCCGTCATCCACTACCACAATCTCTTTCTCGCATCCTTCCGGAAGTGTCGCAGCCTGCACCCGTTCCAGCACCTGCTCGAACGTGCGGAATTCGTTGTACACCGGAATGATAATGGAAACTTTCATGGTTTCTGCAGCACCGCGAAAATCGATTGTCCGAACGGTGGCGGCACGACTGCTTCGATGCGCGATGCCGCGGGCACGATGTACCGGTCGAAAAATCGTATCTGTGACTCCGATTGCGCTTCCCGCTGAAACACGTGCGCATTCGCCCACCACCCCACGAAGCCAGCAAGATTCATGTAGCGCGCTCTCTTCACGCGCAAACCGGTCGCTTCCGCCAATTGGCGAAGCGACCGGATGGTGTACCGCCGGTAGTGGCCGAGGTTTTGGTCGATGCGCCCGAAGAGCGCGGGAAAAGCGGGGACCATCAGCGCCAGCGCTCCGCCGGGCATAAGCACCGCTCTCACCCGTCGCAGGAAGGCCGCGTCCGTCTCGATATGCTCCAGCACGTTCAAGCACACGCACAAATCTGGAGCAAATCGGGCGAACTTTAGAAAATTATCGGAGTTGACGTCGCAGATGAACGCTTGCAGATTGTGCTGCCTGCCATAGCGGTGCTTGAGGCGCTCGATGCAGGTGGGTTCTTTGTCCAGAGCGACTACCGCAGGCCGCTCCAGCAACATTTCCGTGAAATTTCCGACGCCGCAGCCGATCTCCAGCACGCGCTGTCCGATTTCGCGGCGGACAAGTCGACCCTGCCACTGAAAGTAATTCTTCGCCAGCGTCATGCGACGCTGATCTTCCAGTGTATATATGCTGCTCTTGGCAGTCTCGACCGCAATACTTGCCAAACGCTTCTCCAAATCAGCCGCTTCGGAGGCGCTCTTCACAACCAATGCACGGATGACTGACTCTACCAGTTTTCAGAAAATATTTATTCCACAAATTGTGGTTTGGCCTCATTTTTTTGGCTGCCACGTGCCACCATGTGGAATGCCGCTTCGATCGCCGCCGCTACTAGCAGCATCATAATTGGGTCGATGGGATAGCGGTAACGGAGTAGAGCCTGACTGAAATAGAACGCAAAGGGATACAACACCGGCAGCGCGGCTACCGGCACGAGATATTTGCGCAGCCCGGCATCGCCGCAAAAGAGAAGCAATCCAGCCAGTCCCGCAAACGCTGCGAAAAAATTCGTTACAAACACGATTCGAACCAGCGGATCTTTTTCTCGCCAGAAATCGCGCCAGGGATTCGGCGTTCCCAGCCACGTTCCCACAAATCTCTGCCGCACTAGCTGCAAAGCCCGACCTGGATGCGTCTTCACCCAGTCGATCGTTTCGCGCTTCTTCTCCTGCATGTAGGCGATCTCGCCCATGCGTTCATATTTCGCGCGCTCGCTCACATTGTCGATCGGATGCAGCCATCCCGGAAATGCGTCGTGATAAGCATCGTTGTTGCCAAGCCAAAGTTGCAGCCACAGCGGCGAGCGCAACGGGATGAACGCGTGAAACACCTTCTCGTTGCGCACCGTCCACGGCACGCAGCACAGAATCGTCAGGATCAGCGCCATTGCCGAGCGCATCAGCCATCGCATATCTCCAGCCTTGTACCTCCGAAAAATCATCCAGCCAAACATGAACGGCAATCCTGCCAATAGCGTCCCGTTCGTCATCAGCGCCACGCCCCAGAGCACGCCATAGAGCGCCCAATCGCGCATCCGCTGCGAATCGGCCACATCGAGCGTGGCCCACACCAGCGCCGCAGCCAGCAGCCCGGAAAGGGATGTGTCCCAGATCCACTGGAACGGAATGATCACTGCGTTCGGGAATATGGCCCAGAGCCACGCCGCGCCCGCGGCCAAACCAACTCCACCGATTCGCTTGCCCACGTAGAAAATCGGAACGCACGTCAGCGTGGAAAACAAAATATTCAGCAGCACCGCCGCGGTGAGCGCCGCGAACGTAAAGGTTCCGAAAACCTCAAAAACGCTCGCGAGCAGCAGCGGATAAACCGGCGTGGTCCACGCCGTGGGCCCGGTCTGTACGCGAAACGGCGAGCCGAACCCACTGCCTGTCGCCAGCGAATAGGCGATGTCGCCCGGCTCATATAGGAAGGGAACTGCTTCGAGCGCCTGACGGGGAATTATCTGAAGTTCATATCGGAAGTACGCGAGCCGCAGTCCAAGAGCAACCAGCAGAATCAGCCACAGAGACGTTACCGCCCGCAAAAGCCAGATTTTCACGCTTAAGAATATAGCTCAGCCGCTAAGTCAGCAGAGCCAAGCAGTTCGCTTCATCCACACAATTATACAAAAAAGCCGGCCTCCGCAGAGGCCGGCTTTTTCGGGGGTAGGAAACTCTTGCTGCTATCTTGTTATTCGGCCGCCTTGCCGTTCTTGTTGGTCGCACCGTTTTCCGCCATCACCTGCTGTTCGGTCTGCCGCGCCAGCGTCAGATGCTCCTCCAAAGTAGGAAGAGTTTGCGAAGCAAAATTCTTTACATCGGAATTCTTCCCCGTATTCGCTTCGCGCTTGAAGTCGGAAACATCTTTCTCATGATCCGACACCATATCCTTCATGTACGCGCGGTCGAAAGCCGTTCCGGAGAGCTTCGACAATTTGTCGTAGGTGGCCTGATCCTTGGCATCGAGGCCGCTCGGCAAAGTGATATCGTCCTTCGATGCGACGCCCTTCAGTTGAGAGTTTGCCTTCGAGTGGTCGTTTACCATCCGCTGGCCGAACTGTTTCACCGCGGGACTGGACGCTTTCTGCTGAGCCAGTTCACCGAACTTCACCTCCGCCATCCCGCCCGCTGCCGCTTTCTTGGCGAACGTCGAGTCTGCCGTCTTGCCCATCGTGGCATCAGGCGTCGTGGCCGTTGTCGAGCGCGAGCCTTGAGTCGTCTGTCCCGGGTTCGCTTCATCCATCGGATGCTGCTGTCCATAAACCGCCGTCCCACCCCAAAGGACGATTGAAGCCAGCGCTGCGCTGCACATGAAATGTTTTCTGTTGGTCATATCTTTCCTCCCGTCGGAGCTTCTGTGATCACAGTAGGGCCACCGGACTAAAACTTTCAATCGGCCCAGGACCGTAAATCGCCATCAGTGGTTCCTGTACAGGTTCAGCGTGAAACATTGGCGCTCCACACGAACTCTGCTAAGGTTTTTCAAGGATGCTGCGAAATGCCGCGTAAGAAAAAGCCCCGTCTGCGAGTGGAAAAGGAAGCGCGCCGCCGTGCTCGTCTCGGTATCGGCATGCCGCCTCCCGAGCGCGTCATCGTCGAGAAGAGTCACAAACCGCCAAAACACAAAAAAACTTTAGTTGAACTGATCGAGGAGTAAGGTAGGTCGCTCGAAGTGGTTTTGCGCGAGTTACTCGGCACTCGCCTCGTCCCAAACGAAACCCACGTGTCGTCCCGAAGCGAGCGGACTTTGCGACCCGGCCAGGGGCGCGGTTGAACGGAGCGAGTCGAGGGCTCTCTCTTCGTGTGCCGCGCTCGCCTCGCACTGTCACACTGCGTCGCTGCCAAGCCAAGAGGTTTGCGCTAGCCACTCGCCACTGCAGCTAGTGAATATTTTTCGTCTTCCGCCCCACGTAATCCATCAGCAAATACTGCCCCAGCGTATACGGCGTGGTGAAGTAGGCTTTCCCGCGGCACAGCTCGGTGATCTTTTGCACGAAATGAACAAGGCTGTAGTCGCTTGCCAGCATAAACGTGTTAATCAGAATTCCCGACCGCTTGCACTTGGCTACTTCTTCCATCGTCTGCGTCACCACCAGCGGATCGAGCCCGAACGCATTTTTATAAATGCGCCCATCTTCCAGCGTCAGCGCCGAAGGCTTCCCGTCGGTGATCATGACAATCTGCCGCATGTCTTTCTTCTGCCGCATCAAAATTCGCTGCGCCAGCCGCAATCCCTCACGGGTGTTGGTGTAATAAGGGCCAACTTGCACGCGCGCCAGCTTTCCCAGAGGAATTTCCTCGGCGCTGTCATGAAACAACACGCAGTGCAGCGAATCGCCGGGAAACTGCGTGCGGATCAGATGCGAAAGCGCCAGCGCCACGCGTTTCGCAGGCGTAAACCGGTCCTCGCCGTAAAGAATCATGCTGTGGCTGCAATCGAGCATCAGCACTGTGGCGCAGGAGCTTTGATACTCGCACTGGTGCACCATCAAGTCCTGATACTCCAGGTCGATAGGCACCGTGTTGCCATTGCGCTGCACGGCGTTGAACAGCGTCGCGCTGATGTCCATGTTCAGCGTGTCGCCAAACTCGTAAGGCTTCGAGCTGCCCCCGGATTCCACGCCGGTGGCCATGTCCCGCGTGTCGTGCCGCCCGAAACTGCTCTTGCCCAGCGAAGCGAGCAGGTCTTTCAGTGTTTTAAATCCCAGAAAATCGAGCGCCTTGTCGGTAATTTCAAAACGCGCCTCGGTATTCGGCTGATCTTTGCCGATTTGGCCGCCGGGTGTCTCTGTCGGAGGCTCCGTCACCCGCGCATTCTGCTGCTGCTTGATAAACCCCTCTTCTTCCATGCGCTGGATGATCTGGTTGACTAAATCCTTCAATTCCTGATTCTGCGAGAGGTCCGGATTCTGCAGCATCTTTTCCATCAGCTCGGGCGGAACGAGTTCGCCTTCTTGCAGAGCGCGCAGAATGGCCTCGCGGAGCTGGTCCATATACTGCTCGCGCGACTTCTCCATATCCATTTCGTAGATGCCGTACTGGTTCTCGAATCCGCTTTGCAGGAAGAAGTCGGACATGCGGCTCATCAACTCCTGCAAGTCGATGTCGTCCGCCGCATCCGGTGAATAGCGGGAGTACTTTGTGTATTTCATCGTTCTCCCCCTTTAACCATCATAATGCCGTCATTCTGAGAGGCTGTGACTTTTTTGATTTTGCGCGAAAATCGATACTGAAAAGAATCGAGTTGCGCGACAAAATTCGCGCTTCTCGGAATAACGTCACACTCTCTGAGCGCAGCGAAGAATCTCTCCTCGTGCGCCGCGCCCGCCTCGCGCCCAATTCCATAAATCGACCACATCCATCCAGCGCTGTGTCATCCCGAGCGAGCGTAGCGACGAAGGATCTCTCTTCGTGTGCCAAATTCGCCTCCCTGCATCAATCAGCGAAAAGGCTCGCCTTTCTCTAGCCACTCGCCACTAGTTACTGCCTTAATTAAACTGCCGCCTCGGCATCCGTCCTCCGCCCGTCGGCTCCCTCGGATCACGTTCCTGCGTCTTCCTTGCCTCCCCGTAAAATCCGCGCTCCTCGCTGCGGCTGATGCGCTTGTGTGCCCACAATCCCTCGAGAATAAATTCCGCTGCGCTGGCCTGAATCGCCGCATCGTCTTTCACGGTCACACCGAGTTGTTCGATGTGATCGAATAGCCCCTGAATTTTTTTCAATTGTGCCAGCACCTCGGCGCTCGAAGCGTTTGCCGCCACCTTCAATTCACCACCAATCTCGAACCACTGCACCACCGGCTGAAAGTTCAGGTTGGCAAAATATTTCGTGAAGGTTTTCCCTACCGCCGCGCGAATCAGCTCTCGGGCAATGTTTTCCGCGCCGCGCATCTCGCCCTCGTATTCGAGTTCGAATTTGCCGGTCATGGCTGGGATGGCCGAATACACGTCGGCCACGCGCGCTACCACTGCTGAATCGCGGCTGCGGACCGCGCGCTGTTCGGCGCTGCTCAGCACGTTTTCAAGCGCGCTGATCGGCAGCCGCTGGCTCACTCCGGAACGCCGGTCGACGCGCTTGTCTTCGCGCGCCTGAAACGCCACTTCTTCCACTATCTCGCGAATGTAATCCGGCACTTCCACGCGCCGCTTGTCGCCACGGCTGGTCCACGACTCTTGCGCCGTGATAGACATGCCCTCCGCCACCGTTGCTGGATAGTGTGTGCGGATCTCCGACCCGATGCGGTCTTTCAGCGGCGTGATAATTTTTCCGCGCGCCGTGTAATCCTCCGGGTTCGCGGTGAACACCAGCAGCACATCCAGCGCCAGACGCACCGGATAGCCCTTAATCTGCACGTCGCCTTCCTGCATGATGTTGAACAATCCCACCTGAATTTTCCCCGCCAGGTCGGGCAGCTCATTAATCGCGAAAATTCCCCGGTTCGCGCGCGGCAGTAATCCGTAGTGAATGGTCAGCTCATCCGCAAGATGATGCCCGCCTTTCGCCGCTTTGATCGGATCCACGTCTCCAATCATGTCCGCAATCGTCACATCCGGCGTGGCCAGCTTCTCCACGTAACGGTGGTCGCGCGACAGCCAGGCGATCGGTGTGGCATTGCCTTCAGCGGCAATCCGTTCGCGGCAGGGCCGGCACAAGGGCTTGTAGGGATTGTCGTGAATCTCGCAGCCTTGCACGTACGGGATTTGCGCGTCCATGAAATTCATCAGCCCGCGAATGATGCGCGATTTTGCCTGCCCGCGCAGCCCCAGCAGAATGAAATGGTGGCGCGAAAGAATGGCATTGATGATCTGCGGGATCACCGTGTCGTCATAACCGTGCACGCCGGGAAACAGCGGTTCGCCCTTTTCCATCTTGCACAGCAGGTTCTCGCGCAGTTCCTGCCGTACGCCCCGGTTCGCGAAACGCTCTTCCGACCACTGGCTCTGCCGAAGCTCACCTAACGTTTTTGGCTGTGGGCTCATTCGATTCACCAATCCTTAGAAATTCCTGAATCAATCGTGAAACTATATGGATGCGGGAAGGCGCCGAAACGTGCGCCTCTTCGGTCATTATAGTCGAACGCGCAATTCGCTCCTAATGGCGACGAAAGTGGGTCCCAAATTGTTTCAATTCGCGCCGTGGCCGTTGCCTTTGGCTCGCACCCGCGTTTTCTCGCGCTCCGCCAACTTGGGCAAAAACTCCGTCAGCCATTTCAGCAGGGACTTGCGCCGTTCGATCTCATCACGCAGTTCCAGCAGGTTTTGCCGCTGTTTCAGTTCCATCGGCAGTCGCGCCGCCATGCGATAGGCCAGCGTCCCTGGGTCTTTTTCCTCCTCGTCCACCCAGGCCTGCCCGAACATCAGGGCGTGGCATTGCTGGAAAAGATCGCTGACGCGCCGTTCCTGGTCGCGGTCGAGCTGCAGCGGTTCATCCGCCAGATACTCCACTCGCCCTTCGTAATACTCGTGTTCCTCGATGACCTCGCGCAGCGCGAACACCTGGCATCCCAAGGTGAGTACGTCCATTCGCCCGTCGGCATAGTCCTTCACTTTGCGGATGATTTTCGCCGTGCATCCCACCCGCGCCACGGCCTTCTCATTCGCGAGCACCATGCCGAACTCGATCTGCTCATCGAGACACCGGCGGATCATCAGCTTGTAGCGAGGTTCGAAGATGTGCAGCGGGAGCGTCATGCTGGGCAACAACACTACGTCCAGCGGAAACAGCGGTATGCGGCTGGGTCGATCCATAAGAAAACGCCAGGGGCCATCCCACAAAATTCGGTGTTACGTAACGCAGGCCCGGAAAACTAGCTCATCAGCGAAGACAATGCCGCCTGCATCTCGTCCCGCGCGTGCGCGTCTCCTGCCTTCTGCGCGACTACCACTCCGTTTGAAAGCATCTTCCGTGCCTCATCGATACGTCCGAGGCGCGAAAGCAGTTGGCCGAACTGGAAGTATCCCGCTACGTACCCGGGATTGGTTTCGAGGAGCTTTTCAAAGTGACCTACCGCGGCGGAATCGTCTCCCAAGTTGGCGCATTCCAACGCCAGGCCGTAGCGTGCGAACGCATCGGCGGGTTTTTGCGCGACAAACTGTTCCAGCATTTCGCGGCGTGACTTCTGCGCTTGGGGCATAGGAGCGATCCCGCTTATTATAACGGGCTCAGGAAAGGATTCGAAATGCCTAAATCCGAAAAGCAAACCCCGAACGGCAAACCAAAGGCGAAGCATTCCGCCGTCGAGGGCAAGCCTGTAAGCGCGTCCGGCTCTGAACTCACCGAATTCGTGCTGCCGAACGACGCCAACGTGTTAGGCAACATGCTCGGCGGCCGCGTCATGCATCTGATCGACATCGCCGGAGCGCTCGCCGCAGGACGCCACTCGAACAGCTACGTCGTCACCGCTTCGGTGGATTATCTGGACTTTCGCAATCCAATCGCGGTCGGAGAGTTCGTAGTGCTGAAAGCGAGCGTGAACCGCGTGTTTCACACATCGATGGAAGTCGGCGTGAAAGTCTTCGCGGAAAATATTTTAACGGGCGAGAGAAAGCACACCAGCAGCGCATATCTCACTTACGTCGCGCTCGACATGAATCGCCAGCCGCATCCCGCGCCGCCGCTGATCCTGGAAACCGAAGAAGACCAGCGCCGCTTTCGCGAAGCAGGCAAGCGCCGCGAGTTGCGCCTCGCCACTCGCCACAAAGGGCTGCTTCCGGTAAAGAAGTGACCTCTGCATCCTAACGCAACACGCTGCTCCTCTTGCGCCGTCATTCTGAGGGCCGTCCTGTGGCCCGAAGAATCCCTCTTCGCCTTTATTCTTTTCTGTCATCACGAGTGTAGTCGACGACCCGATCAGGGTCGGAGTCCTGAGCGAACAACGTGAGCCGAAGGATCTCTCTTCGATTGCGCCACGGTTAGGGGCTGCCGTGGAAATGTCGAGGGATCTGCATCTGCCTTTGCAGTTCACTTTGCGCCGGCAAGAAAATCGCGTACCGCATCCGCGGTCTTGAATCCGTGCTCCACGCATTTGCCGAGCGACGGCCCTTCGAGATAATTGCCCGAGAAAAAAAGCCCTGCGTTTTGCTTCTCAAACTCCTGAATGGCCGAAATGATGTGTCCGTGGCCCAGATTGTATTGCGGCAACGCTTTGGGATGTTTCCAAATGGCCGATGCCACCGGCGCGCCCTCGATTTGAAGTATCTTCGCGTTCTCCGCCTGAACCAATGAGGCAATTTCCTGGTCGGGCTTGGTAAGAATGTCGGTGTCGGTCGCGCCTCCGGCAAAGCTGGTGATGGCGACGTTTCCTTCGTGCGCGCGTCCCGGAAACAGCGAGGAGTTCCACACCGTGCCCAGAGTGCGCATGTTCTCGCTGCGCGGCACAAGGAAACCGAACCCGTCGAGCGAAACGCCAACCTGTTTCGCGTAATATCCCGCGGCGATTACCGCGACTCCCGCATAGGCGATTCCGGAAAGCGTTTGCGCCAGTGGCGCGGACAGTGGCCCGAGCAGGTGCGACGCGACGTATGCGGGAGTAGCCAAAACGACGGCGCGCGCGGAATGTGTTTCGGCTTGTCCGTTGCGCTCGGCGTGAATTTGTAAATCGCCTGCGCTGCGCCCGATGGTGCAGGTCCTGGTGCGAACCTGTAGATTCGCACCAAGCTGCTCAGCAATTGATCGTGAGAGAGTGTTCACGCCGCGCTTGAACGAACAAAGCGAGGGATGCTTGCGCTTGCGCTCGCCGTTCGTTGGTTTCGGGCGCGATTTCATGGCGCCGCGAATCACACTGCCGTATTCGCGTTCCCATTCTTCCAGCGTCGGAAACGCGGCGCGCAAGCTGAGCTTTTCCGGGTCGCCCGCGTAGACTCCGGAGACAAATGGCGAGACCAGATATTCGAGAATTTCGTGTCCGAACTTCCGGCGCACGAAAGCCGCCACCGATTCCTCTTCGCTCGGCGGCCGGGTGCGGTGCAGCGGCTCGGAGACGACCTTCCAGCGCGAGCCGGCGCTCAGCAGGGAACTGGTGATGATGCCCTGCGGCGACATGGGCACCTTTTGCATCTTGCCGTGGCGCAGCACGAAGCGCGGCGCGCGCGGATTCGCCTCGCAAAGCTCGCCTTCGATGCCAAGCTCGCGAATCAGATCGAGAAGAGTTTCGGTGGCTTGAAAGCTTTGCGGCCCGGACTCGAAGAGAAATCCGTCTTGTTCGACGGTCCCGATGAGGCCGCCGGAATGGTCCTCGCTTTCGAAGAGCGTTACCGGGATGCCCAGCTTTTGCAGGCGCCAGGCGCAGGAAAGCCCGGAAATTCCTCCGCCGACCACGGCGACTTTGTTTTTGTCGGGCATTTTCGTGCGATCGCCTACAGCGTCTTGGAGAACAGCGGTTTTTTGTCCATCTGCTGTTCGTGCAGGTAGCGGTCGAACACCATGGCGACGTTGCGAATGAAGATGCGTCCCAGCGGCAGGACCCGGATTTCGCCATGCGCCAGATCCACCAGTCCTTCGGAACGGAGTTCCTCGAGACGCTCAAGCTCGGTGGCGAAATATTCGTCGAAAGAAATGGAAAATTCGCGCTCGATTTCGTTTTTGGGAATCACCGTGTGGCAGAGCAGGCGGCCGATCACGGCGCGACGCAGCACGTCATCTTGCGAGAGGCGATAACCGCGGAACGTGGCAACTCCGCGAGACTCCGCTTCCTCCTGATAAACCGGAACTTCGCGGCGGTTCTGCGCGTATGCCGATCCGATGGAGCTGATCGCGCTGACCCCCATGCCGTAGAGGTCGGCGCCGGCCTTGGTGGTGTAGCCCTGAAAATTGCGGTGCAGCGTGCGATTGCGCTGCGCGACAGCGAGCTCGTCGCCGGGGCGCGCGAAGTGGTCCATGCCGATGTATTGGTAGCCCGCGCCGAGAAACTTTTCCAGCCCGCTGCGGAAAATCCGGAATTTTTCCTTGCCTTCGGGGAGATGTGCCTGAAACGACCCTTGTTGTTTCTTGAGCCAGGGCACGTGCGCATAGCTGAACATGGCCACGCGGTCGGGCGTGAGCGTGAGCACCTGCTCGATGGTATCGGCAAAGCTCTCGGCGGTCTGATAGGGCAGGCCGTAAATCAGGTCGACGTTCAGACTTCCAAACCCAAGATCGCGGCCGGCGGCAATCAGGTCGCGCGTCATTTCGTAAGGCTGCACGCGATGAATGGTCTGTTGCACCTGCGGCTGAAAATCCTGGATGCCCATGCTCAGGCGGTTGAAACCGAGACGGCGCAGCGTTTCCAGATGCTCGCGATTGGTGACGCGCGGATCGACCTCGATGCCGATTTCCGCGTCAGGCGCGAAAGAAAAGCGTTCGCGCGTGTGAGTAAATAAATCTTCCATCTGCGCAGGAGAAAGATACGTCGGCGTTCCGCCGCCCCAGTGAAACTGGATTACATGGCGCGCTTTGGAAACTTTCCGGGAAACGTGATCGATTTCCTTTTTCAGCGCGGCGAGGTAGGGAATGGTGACGCGCTTGTCTTTCTGAATGGAAACGTTGCAGGCGCAGAACAGGCACAGGCTTTCGCAGAAGGGAAGGTGCATGTAGAGCGAAAGCGGTGTCCGCGCGGATTCAGCGCTGGCGTAATATTTTTCGAGATCTTCGGGGCCAAAATCATCCTTCCAAACCGGCGCGGTGGGATAGCTCGTGTAACGCGGCCCCGGACGGTTGTACTTCTCGAGCATCTCGTCCGAAATCTGGCCGATTTCGAGCTTGTCCGGATTAGTAGTGGCTTGAGCCATGGTCAAAGCCGCGTTAGAAGGGTGATGTAGATCATTCTACATCTCCTGAGGCGTTGGTGCTCGCGGTGGGGTCTTGTACGGGCGCAGCATGGCCTGCTTCGACGAAAGCTTTGGCGTTCGCGACAGGAGTGCCGGGCAATATGCCATGGCCAAGATTGAGGATGTGACCGAGGCCTCCGGTTTTCGACACGGCCTCGGTTGCGGCACGGCGAACGTCCTCTTCGGACTTCAGCAATATTTCTGGATCAACATTGCCTTGCAGCGCGACAGCGGTGCCCAGCCTGGCGCGCGCGTTGGCGAGATCAGTTTTCCAGTCCACGCTCAGAACGTCAACGCCAGATTTTGCCATGCTGTCGAGATGTTGCGCGGAGCCTTTGGCGAAAAGAATTTTCACCACGGGTGATGTGGAGAGCGATTCGAAAATCATGCGCGTGGCGGGAAGTTCAAAGGCGTGGTATTCGCTGGGGCTGAGTTCGCTGGCCCAGGTGTCGAAAAGCTGGATCACGGAGGCGCCTGCGGCAATTTGCGATTGCAGGTAACTGCTGGTGGCGCGGGCGATGCGATCGAGCAGGTCGCGCACGACCTGCGGTTGCTCATGCAGCATCTGCTTGGCGCGGGAGATGTCGCCGCGGGTGCGGCCCTCGATCATGTAACAGGCGAGTGTCCAGGGAGCCGCGGCGAAACCGATCACCGGAACGTCCGGTCCCGCTTGCTTGCAGATCGCGCGGATCGCGTCGCCCACAAATTTTGTTTCGATGTTCGGATCGAAGCTGCGCAACTGGCGGACGGCGGCGGCATCGCGAATGGGATTCGAGAGCACCGGGCCCGAGTCCGGCACGTCGAGCGGGAGGCCCATGGCTTCGGCGACGATGAGAATGTCGGAGAACACGATGATGGCGTCGACGCCAAGGATGTGAAAAGGCTGGAGCGAAACTTCGGCCGCGACATCCGGGGTTTTGCAAATTTGCAGAAACGTGTGGTGGGCTCGAACTGCCTGATATTCGGGAAGGTAGCGGCCGGCCTGGCGCATAATCCACACGGGCACGTGATCGACCGGTTCGAAGTGGCAGGCGCGAAGAAATCGCTCTTTGCGGGTCAGCGCGGGGACTTTCGTGGTCACCGGCACGGAGGCGAAACCAGCGAAAGTAAGGATGAAAATGTGTGTCGGGATAGCGAAAGCCCGATTGTTTGTTTTCTATAACTTAGATACGAGCTATCTCGGCGCGACGTGTCGACATAGGCTTTCGCTTTTGTTTCGCTTCCAAACTGGCGCGTAGTGCCGAGCCAGTGAGGGCAGGACGGTGCTCGAAGCTGCTCGATCTGTTCCCGCCGCCTTCTCCAACTATGTTCAGCGTAAATCATCAATATCATTATAAGGCTATGTCAAGGGAGAGCCGTTTTTTCTCTTTCGTCGACCCTAGCCCTCTCTTCCTTTGCATTTAATAGAAATTAGAGTTGCCGTGCCACATTCGGTTTTGCACGATTGACTTCCGCCGCACCTCGATGGCATATTGCCGCCTGCTGTAACTCCTGGGTGGAGAAAACAAATGATTACAAAGCGATTTGTCGCGGTTGCCGCCGCGCTGGTGTTCTCGTCGTTTGCCGCTTTCGGTCAGGGGGCCAACGACCAGAAGCTCATCAAGATGACCGATGATCTGGCCGCCTCTTTCGCCGCCAACGATGCTGCCACGCTCGACAAAGTTTTAACCGATGATTTTGTGAAGACCGCTGCCTCGGTGAATCGCGCGCAGCCGAAGGCGCAATTCGTCGGCGGACTCAAGAGCGGCCGCCAGAAGTACCTCGACTACAAATTGAGCAATGAAAAGGCGCAGGCCTACGAAAACTCCGGGGTGGTAACTGCGGACGCTGATTTTCACGTTGTCAACGGCGACAGACCGCCGGCTGAAAATCACGAGGTGATCACCGCCATCTGGGTACAGCAGGGTGGCGCATGGCGGTGCGCCGCGTGGATCTCCTGGAAGAACCTGCCGGCGAATGCGCCGCCTGCTCCCGCTCAGTAACGTTCACCGAATTTCATGAAGGCCGGGTCGACTTCCTCGTCGCCCGGCCTTTATTTCGTTTGCAGCCCGCTACGGTTGGTAGCCCGCAGCCTCGAGACTGTTGTATGTTAGCCGCACCTGGGAGTGCGCGGAAAACACGCGAAAGCGTGGGCTAAAGCGAGGTGTTCATGGCCGGAAACGAAAAATCGGCAGTCGACCGCAGGAATTTTCTACGCAGCGCGGCGGGAGCGGCCGCACTCGCGGCAGTGCCTTCACCGGCGAGCGAAGCGCAGCAACCTAGCAGTGCGTCAGCCGGAAGCGCTGCGTCCGGCGACGCGAACATTGCCAGAATGAAAGAACGCATCGCGCAGGCTACACGCATGCTCGCGAGCGAAGGCATTGTGGGCTCCTCAGGACACGTGAGCATGCGCATTCCTGGGACTGACCGGGTGCTGGTAGGGCCGTCTGACGTGAGCCGGGATGTGCTCACGCCCGAAGACGTGGTGATGGTCGATCTCGACTCGAAACAGCTTGAAGGGAATCGCAAGCGCCCCGACGAAACGGAAATTCACACCGGCATTTATCGCGCACGCGCCGATGTGATGTCTGTCGTGCACACGCATCCTACCTATTCAGTGGTTTTCTCGGTTACCAGGCGCCCTATTTTGCCGGTGCACATGCACGGCGCGATTTTCTCCGAGGGTGTGCCGGTGTTCGACAGCGTAGGGCACATCAACACGCGCGAACTAGGAGACGGGCTGGCGCGCGCGCTCGGCAACCGGCGCGCGGTGCTCATCAAGATGCATGGCGCGGCGATTGTAGGGCCGTCGCTGGAGGAAGCTTTCGTGGCAGCTTTTCAGCTTGAAGAAAACGCGCAGCAGCAGTTACTGGCGGAACAGGCTGGCGCGAAGGTCGAGCCCATGACGCCCGAAGATGTAGCGCGCTGCATGAAACAGTCCTGGCGGCCGGAGAGCATCCAGAAACGCTGGCAGTATTATGTGGATAAGCAGTCGCTGAAGGCTTAGCGCGACAAACGGAACTCCGAGGATCGCCATTCGCATGGGACAACAACCGAGCCAGACAGTTGACGTCGCCGAACTGATCGAGAGCCGCAAGATCAGCACGCTGCAGTTCGTGGTGATCGCCTGGGCCTGCGCGATCATGTTCATCGAAGGCTACGACATGCAGGTGGTACCGTTCGCCGCGCCGGCGATAATCAAGGCCTGGCATGTAAACAAAGCATATTTCGGGCCGGTGTTTGGATTCGGACTCTTCGGCTACATGCTGGGCGCAACGCTGCTGAGCAACCTGGGCGATAAGTTCGGGCGGAAAAAGGTCATTGTGCTCGGTGGATTGCTTTTCGGCGTGTTCACGCTGGCCTCGGCCTTCAGCGCCACGCTGCGCGAGCTGCTGGTGCTGCGCTTTATCGCGGGCATCGGACTCGGCGCGTCGATTCCAAGCGCGATTGCGCTCGCTGCGGAATATGCGCCGTCGCGGACGCGCGCCACGACCATCAGCGTTTTGTTCATTGGCTACAACCTCGGTTCAACCGCCGGAGGCTTGCTCGCCGCCCACTTCATCCCGATCTTCGGCTGGCCCGTGGTTTTCTATGTTGGCGGAATTATGCCGATTCTTTTGAGCCTGGCGCTGATTTTCGCCATGCCCGAATCGGTGCGCTTTCTGGCGCTGCAAAAGGGAGAGCAATCTCGCGTGGCCGCGATTGTGCGGCGCATTGCTCCCGAGCGCAGCTTCGATGCCGATACGCGGTTCGTGCTTCGGGAAGAGAATCGCGCAGGCGTGCCGGTCAAAAATCTGTTCACCGAAGGCCGCGCGTTCATGACGGTAATGCTGTGGTTCGCCTTCGTCTCAAGCTTGCTGGGGCACACGTTTCTGACCAGCTGGCTGCCCACGGTGTTGTCGAGCGACGGAATGTCGCTGTCACACGCGGTGACAGCCGGGGCGCTGCTGCAGTTTGGCGGGGCCTTCGGCAGCGTGCTGATTGGCTGGCTGCTCGACAAGCGCGGGATCATCACCATTGCCGTGGCGTTCGCAGCCGCCGCGCCGCTCACGATTTTTATCGGCTCGGCGCATATCTCGGATGCGGTTGTGATGCTTGCGGTATTTCTTACAGGCATCGGTATGCTTGGCGGGCAGGTGGGACTTAACGCGATTTCAGGGACGATCTATCCGACGTATATTCGCTCGACGGGCGCTGGCTGGGCGTTTGGCGTGGGCCGCGTAGGATCGATTCTTGGGCCGGTGATTGGCGGCGTGCTGATCGGATGGCACCAGCCCACGTCGTTGCTGTTTATTTACGCGGCGATTCCATTTTTGTGCTGCGCCGGAGCGGCCTATTTGCTGGATCGCACGGCCGAGCCGCATCGCGCGGAAGGCGCGCGCGCCATTCCCGAACCTACGGCGTAAGGAAAGCCGGAAGGTTGTTGGGAAGTACCGCTGCGTCTTGACTGAGGGATCGTTCGGGAAGCGCAGAAACGAGACGAAGAGAGATTCCTCGTCGCGAAGAAACTCCTTTCGCTCGCTCGGGATGACAGCGAAAAAGGCAGTAGCGAATGGCTAATGACGAGTGGCTGGAAAAGTCAGATGCGGGGGCTTCGACGAGACCGCCCGGCGAAATCCGCACACGAAGAGGGATCCTTCACTCGCTTCGCAATCCTGATCGGATTGCGCAAAATGTTCATTCAGGATGACACCGAGAAGCAAATGGGCCACCGAAAGCGATAGCGGCTGAAGGCCGCCGCTACGCTGCCTGCTCTACCTCATCGGCTTGCTGTGCTTCCTCTGCGTCAGACCTTGAATCGCTGCTGCACCTGGGGCGCGAACAATTCTTCGGGTTGCAAGCGGCGATGGCACACGCCCTGTTCGTAGGCGAATTGAAGAAACGCGTCGAGCGTCACGCGATTGGCCTCAATTCCATAGGGCCAGAAATCCTTGCCGAGTAGTTCCTGCGCCTGCCGCGCGTATTCATAGCTCCAAGGAATGGGATATCGCGAGCCGACGAATAACGCGCGCTCCAGGCTGCGATTTTTCGCTTCTTCGAAAGCCTTGAATAAATTCATGGCCACCCAGGGATTGCGGTCGAGGATTTCTTTCTTGATGGCGACGATATGCATGATCGGGAAAATTCCCGTCTCGCGAATGTAGATTTTCTCGACTTCCACGAAATTCTCGAAAAGCCGGCGGATATTCGGGTGCCCCTGCAGAAAGCTGTTCGGCGGATGCGCGGTGAACGCGGCGTCGATCTCGCCCGCGACGAGCATTTCGTCCAGGCTTTTTCCCGGCACGGGAGTAAGCTTCACGCCTTCCGGCAGCTTCAATTTCACTTTCTCCGCACGGCCTGCCTGGTTTACGCCTGCCTGAAACCATTCCACCGCCGAGAGCGGTATTTTGTAGATGTGGTTTATCAGCGCGCGCGAATATACCGATGCCGTCTGCGCCCACTCCGGAATGCCGATGCGCTTGCCGGCGAGGTCTTCCGGCTTCTGCACCGGGCCATCGCGGCGCACGTAAATCGACGAATGCCGCGCCATGCGCAGCGGAAATACCGGAAGCGCGGTGAGCGAGGTATCGCCCTGGGAGATCAGCGAGGCGTACTTGCCGAAGGAAAGCTCGGACGCGTCGAATTCGCGGTAGGCCATGGCGCGGAAATGCGTCTCTTCGATCTGCAGCTCGAGCCAGGTCAGGTCGATGCCTCCCGGCGCCACGCGCCCGTTGACGAGGTCGGCTACGTGGTCGTATTCGCTGATGGCAAGTGTTAGCGGCAGTAGGCTCAAGTCCGGGTCCTCCACATTTTGTTTTATTTTTGCGCCGCGCGACATTGTACATGATCGGCTCACCGGAGAAGCGAATCGCATCTTGCTTGCAGGCAGACGGTGAAAGGTCTTGGAATGTCGAAGGCTCAGACGACGGCATGGAACAAGAGGCAAAACCTCGGGGATCGGCGCCAAGCGAAGAAATTGCTGTCGAGAACGCTCCTGCGGTAGCTGAAGAGTAGTGGATTTGAAACGGCGTGAGGCCTACGCGAATGCGGCAGTGGAACCGTAGTAGTGTCCGTCGCGTAAAACGGTTTCAATAGCCTTGAGCAGCTGCTCCCCTTCGGATTTTTCCACATAACCCGCAGCGCCTACCTCCATCGCGTGCTTCTTCAGTTCGTTCGATTTGTGGACCGAAAACATGAGTATCCTCACGTCAGGGAAGAACTTTCGAATGATTCGAGCGGCCTCAAATCCATCCACCCCAGGCATGGAGATGTCCAGAATCACCAGGTCCGGCTTCAGTTGTTTCGTGCGCTCAATTGCCTCTGCGCCATCGGCGGCTTCGCCGCAGACCTTGAAGCCCTCACGCGATTCGACGATCTGACGGACCTGCTCCCTCACGGCCGAATCGTCGTCGGCAATCAATATCCGACATCGCATCGAGTCAGACTTGAGAGAGAAGCATTCTTTGCTTGCAGGCACTGTTCGTCTCCACGGTATTCAGCGCGGTTGTTTTAGCTTCCAACGGAAAGCCAGCTTTCCGGTTCTTGGCTTTGAGCGCGATAAGTGGTAACCGATACCTGGGAGCTGAGTGACGCGGTTGCCGGAGCAGATATCGCCAGGGCGACTCTGGAGCGCAGAAGTTCCGCCGACGATTTCTGCTTTTCTGCGTCAATTTCGGTAAAAAGCACGCCGAGTGTTTTGCCAGCCTCGTGCCATCCAAGGCAGTCGGTCATTCGCAGACAGTTGGAAAGATGGGTGACCAGTGCCTGGAGCTGGCCGTTATCGGCTTTGGGGGTTACGCTGACGAGCACCAGGACGAGGCCCTTTTGCGATCTCGCCAATCTGCGTACTTCTCGCGTTAGGAATATGCGGAAGTCATTCTCTGCAAGTAAGAAGCGTGACTTGATCTGAAGAGGGAATTGCTCTTGCGCGGCCGATCGGCCGACCAACTTAGGCCGGAGTGGGCGTGTAAACGGCAGAAGCCATTCGGCGCTCATAAACCGCTAGCGTGAGGCGCTTGTTCAAAACATGCAATCCACTGCGGCATGTATGAGAGTCCGGTGAATCCTGTAGGCGGAATACGACGGCTCGGCACATGAAACACGATTGCCGCGGCACACTAAAGAGCTTGGCTCTAAGAGCTTGGTTCTGCGGCAGCACCGGAGGCGGAGGCTTGTAAAACCGCGAGTTCTTGTGCTGGCCACAGGCTGACGGTCATTTGTGACGCGAGTTGAGGTCCGACGTGCTCCGAAAGAACTTGGGCCATCTTCAGATGTAAAATCCGCGCCGTGCTGTCAATCTGATCCGTGCGGATCTCAGTGAACGCGACACCGAGCTTCTTGCCGCGCTCGTACCAGCCAATCCAGTCGGTCGTTCGCACACACGACGAGACCGCGGATACGATTCTTCCTGCGTCCGCGCGCTGAGCGCTAGAAGCAAGATCGATCAGAAAGAGCGCAAAACTCTTGCGAGCACGGACGGCTCTGCGTTTCTCCATCGTAAGGCATGTATGGAAGGTGCTTTCGTCAAGCAAATCGTGACGCGATGCTGGAAGAGGCAGTCGAATATTGTTCAACACAGTTGTTCCTGTTGGCCCGAAAAGTTTTCCGCGTTTCCAACAAAGGCGGGTTTGCCGGACGGCAGGTGCGGTTCACAACTCCACGCCAGAGCATAGAAAATCCGGCTGACAATTTAAGCTGTACCGAAGTACAGCCCCAGGCCAGTTATATCGACGCCGGAATACATTCTTGTAATTGCTGAAACCCATCGAATCACTCCAACCGGTGGCTGTAATCTGCATCGCCTGCATGGAGGACATCGTAGGCCTGCCGCCTGTCAAAGTGGAAGTTCGGAGGAACGATGACGCTTCCGCACCGCCGCGCTAGGAGCGCGTCCGAGATTTGGCATTTGAAGGCCTCTCTCCCGGCTTATTCTTGATTAAGGTGGCAAAGCGGGGAACTGATTCTGATCTGCGGATACTTCCGCGTGCTTGAATGGCTTCTTTGGGCCGCTCCAGTGGT
>DASZMG010000065.1:0-9881 GCA_035551975.1 Candidatus Acidiferrales bacterium
AGTTAAGCATAGCCACGACCGGTAACGAAAAGTTTCCCGGCGCGCTGCGTCTACTTCAGATTTGCGCGTTTCCCGCCCTGAGTACGCATTATGAAAGGGCGCCCCTTGCAGTAGGTCCGATCGTTCGGATCAAGACCTACACAGGCCTACACAGGAAGGAGCGCTCTCATGAATGACATTAGACATCTTGGACTGGATGTTTGCCAACGAACGACCTCAGCACCGGTTCTCCATTCGACCGGCAAGCTGCTGTCGGTCGAATCGCCGGCACCGATTGCGAACGCCCGATCACAGCACGTTTGACCAATCTGAGCGCGTTTCGGCGGACCGCTTTTAGCGGTGACCCTGAGCGCGGCCGCCGCCTTCCTGACGTCCGGGTAGCGCGTGTTCCTTGCCGGCGTCATGCTCGCCTTTCACAACGTGGCCTCTGCCGTCTCTGGCCTCGTTGCCGTGGAAGTTGTTGTTGGGCTCATCTCTGCGCGCAGGCATGGGTCCTTTATAACCGTGACGTGGGTCAAACCGGTTATCGACATGGCCGGAGAAGTGGGCAGGGCCGTGAAACCAGGGGCCAGCTCCAATAAACACGCCACCAGTAAACCAATCGGGGCCGTAGTAGCCATAAGGCGCGCAGCCGTATGGAGGGTACGAGAAGTACCCATAGGGACACTCGGGCGCGACTCCAATGTTGACAGAGATCTGGGCTGACCCCGCCGGCGAACTGCACAACAGCGCCATGGTAAAAGTTACGAAAAGAAGTGCGAGAATTTTTGACATGGTTTTCTCCTCGATGCCTCTAGACCGGATTTCTTTTTGCCTTCAGTCCACGAACCAATATAACCCATTTGCATCTCAAACATACCCGTCTGGCGCAACTCCGGTCCATTGCGGATCCTGGCGCTATACTCTGCATTCCCTTACCAGAGAGCTATGGCAGCCAAGGCTGGTCAACGTTTGGATTCATCGGACGCCAATTCAACGCGGTAATCCGGCAGATGGAGTTTCCGGTACTTTTCCATCGCATGCTGGGAATGAATCGGTCGATTTTAGATCGCCAATCAGAGCGAATGTTCGTCTGCGTGCAGGTGGAATCTCAATTGCAGCGTATAGAGCAGAAAGGAAATTGGAACCTCGTAAGAGACATCGATATTGATGGCTCCCACCGTAGGCATGTCGCTCTGATTCGCGTTTGCCGCCAGCGCCGTAATTCCTTCAATCGGAATTTGTGCCCGTTTGCTCCCGGATGTTACGGTGATGGTTTCTCTGCTGACCGGCAAACCCAATTCCTCCGATTTCTCCAGTAACTCCTCGCGAATATTCTCCGCCGGCCGTGAATCGCTCGCCGCAAGCCGAGCCTCTTTCTTCACGGCTTCTTCAAAATCGTGAGTTTTCAGGTAGCACGAACCAATTTCGATCCCGGCGTAAATCACTATGCCGATGGCGATTCCGGCTGCGAGAGCCTGCGCACCCGTTCCGAGCAGTCTCCGCTGCCGCGCTGTCAGCGCCTTGTAGATCTTCACGAATGCCGCATGCACAGGTTTACCGTTCGATAAGCTAGCACCTCGCACTTTTTTCTGTCGATGGTCTTCGCCTATTGTCTGTTCCCAAAAGTAATCGCTTCGGTTATGGGAAACATGATTCTGGTAGTCCTACGACTCGGATACTATTTACAATTGCCAAGCCGATTCATTAACATGGCTCGCCATGAATTTTGAGCCGACCATAGACGGGCCGGAGAGCGACGGAAGAACCGCAGGACCGGCAGCGGACGCCGACAGTCCTTTTTCTGCCTACAATTCAACAGATTCAATCTATTCCAGCCTTCGCCATTCTTTCGATTACTCGACACGCTGGGTCGAGTAATTACACGCGTATCTTATAGAAAACACTCGATGAGGGTACTCGCTACTCGACACTCCAAAACAGGGGTCGCCACACCACTTTTTGTTGTATCGAGTCTCAAATTCCGAGCCTTGAAAAATGCAAGATTGGGCTAGCTGGGCGCTCGACACCGCCAAACGCCGCGGCGCTACCTACGCCGACGCGCGCGTGATGGACATTCGCGTCCGCGACATCTCCACGAAAAATGGCGAGGTCGGTACACTCGCTGAGTCCGAATCACTGGGCATCGGCATTCGCGTTATCGCGAATGGCTCCTGGGGCTTTGCGTCTAGCGATCGGCTCACTCGCGAAGGCGTGCAAGCCTGCGCCGCCACAGCGGTCGCCATTGCGAGAGCTTCCGCTCTTGCGAAACGCGAAGACGTCGCTCTGGCTCCCGAACAGCCTTACATCGACACCTGGCAAAACCCATTCCTGAAGGACCCATTTCGCATTCCCGTGGAGCGCCAGATCGATCTCCTCCTCGCCGCCGATAAAGAAATGCGCCGCGTAAAGGGCGTAACCGTCGCCGAAGGTTCCATGTGTTTCCGCCGTATCGAACAGCTCTTCGCTTCCACCTCCGGTTCATCGATACACCAGATCAAGATGCAATCCGGCGCCGGGATTACGGCGCTTTCCTTCGCCGGCAGCGAAATTCAGAAGCGCTCCTACCCCAACAGTTTTGGCGGGCAGCACATGCTCGCGGGCTACGAGCTGGTCGAATCGCTCGACCTTCTGCGTCACGCGCCGCGCATCGCTGAAGAATCCGTCGCGCTCCATTCCGCAGCGCAATGCCCGGAGGGGCAGCGCACGCTGATTCTGGACAGCTCGCAGCTCGGTTTGCAGGTTCACGAATCCATCGGCCATCCCATCGAACTCGATCGTGTCCTGGGCATGGAAGCGAATTTCGCGGGCATGAGCTTTCTCACAATCGACAAGCTACGCAAGCTGAAATATGGCTCGGAAATCGTGAACGTAGTTGCCGACGCGCGCCTCGAACACGGTCCGGGCCTGGGCACCTTTGCCTACGACGATGAAGGTGTTCCGGCGCAATGCACGCCGGTCATCTCCGACGGCCTTTTCACTGGGTACCTCACCAGCCGTGACACCGCCTCAGCTATTGGCGAAAAGCGCTCCGGCGGGACCATGCGCTGCGAAAGCTGGAACCGCTTGCCGATGATTCGCATGACCAATATCAGCCTCAATCCCGGCGCCTGGAGCTACGACCATCTCATCGCCGACACGGACGACGCCATCCTGATGGAAACCAATCGCTCCTGGTCCATCGATGATCGCCGCTACCATTTTCAGTTTTCCACCGAAATCGGCTGGCAAATCAAAGGTGGCAAAAAAGCGCGCATGTTGAAAAATCCCAGTTACAGCGGCATCACCACCGAGTTCTGGAACAGTTGCGACGCCATCTGTTCGCGCGATCATTGGACCCTTTGGGGCACGCCCAACTGTGGCAAAGGACAGCCCATGCAAACCATGGGCACCGGGCACGGCGCGTCTCCCGCGCGTTTCCGCAACGTGAAGATTGGAGCGGCCTTCGCCAAATGAGGCCTTCCGTTTCCCGTGCCGCGAAACCATCGGGTCGCCGTGCCAAGTCAACGCGCATCCCACGCGTGCGGCCCGATTTGCGCCTCGACCTCGAAGCTCTCGGCGAAAAAATCATCAAGCTCAGCGAAGCCGATGAGACCGAAGTCGAAATTCATCTTGCCACCGACGCGCTTACCCGCTTCGCCAACAACACCATCCATCAAAACGTCGCTGAGCAGATCCTGCACATTTCCGTCCGGGCCGTCGTCGATGGACGCACCGCCCGCGCCTCCTCGAACAAAACCGATCCCGAATCGCTTCGCAACGTGGTTTCCGCCGCGGCTCAACTCGCCCGTAACCAGCCCCGGAATCCCGACCTGTTACCCATGCTCGCCTCGCAAAAATATCAGAAAGTTTCCCGTTTCTCTTCCGCAACAGCTGGCGCCACGCCGCAAATCCGCGCGCGCGAAGTCATAAAAGTCTGCTGCCTGGCGGAGAAGGTCAAACAAACCTCCGCCGGAATTCTTTCAAGCGGCCACGCGCAATCCGTCCTGATGAATTCAAAAGGCCTGCTGGCGCGCTATGAGCAAACCCGAGCGGAATTTTCGGTGACCATGCTGGAGGAAAATTCCTCAGGATGGGCCAAAGCCACCTCGTTCGACATTCGGGAAATCGATCCGCTCTCTCTCGCTGAAAGCGCCAGCCGCAAAGCGGCCACTTCACGCAATCCGCGCGAGCTTGCGCCGGGCCATTACACCGCGATCCTCGAGCCTGCCGCGGTCCTCGATCTCGTTGGCTTCCTTTTCTACGATTTCGCCGGCACCGCCATACGCGACAAGCTCTCCTGTTTCACCGGGCGCCTCGGTAAAAAGATTTTCTCCGACAACATCACTTTGTGGGATGACGTTTACCATCCTTTGCAACTTGGCGAGCCTTTCGATGGTGAGGGCGTGCCGCGCCAGAAAATTCTGCTGATCGACCGCGGTGTGCCGACAAACATGGTCTATTCCCGCGCCACTGCCAAAAAAATGAAGGCCAAGCCCACCGGCCATGGATTTGAGCTGCCGAACGAACACGGCGAAGCGCCCATGAATCTGGTGTGGAGCGGCGGCGACAAATCCATTGAGGATATGGTCGCCTCTACCGAGCGCGGTGTGCTGGTGACGCGCTTGTGGTATATCCGCGATGTCGACCCTTACAAAAAGATTCTCACCGGCATGACTCGTGACGGTACATTTCTGGTCGAAAATGGACGCATCGCCGGCGGAATCCGCAACTTCCGCTTCAATCAGAGCGTGATCGATATGCTCGGAAACGTCGAGACGCTCGGCCCAGCAGTGCGTTCCTCGGGCGAGGAATCATTCGATATGGTCGTCCCTGCCATGAAAGTGAAAAACTTCCATTTCAGCGAAGTGACAAAGTTTTGAAAATGTCTTCGTGTCAGACCTCGACGAAAACGTACCGGCTGGCTCCGCCCGCTGCTTTGTTCCGTACGTTGTCGTCCCGAAGCGAGCGGTTTTCAGCGAGTCGAGAGATCTCTCTTCTCATTCAGTCTGAGCCCGGGGTGCGAATGAAAAAGTGGGTCTTGTCGATTTGCGCTGGCACGGCCACATCAAAAAATCCCACCATCATCTCGTCGTAGGTTTGGTCCCCCCAGCGGACAGCTACATCCGGATCGGGATTGTGCGGATTATTTTTGGAATTGTCGTACCAAGCTACCGCCTGCAGCACGGTTCCGGCTTTTAGCGGGCGCGGCTCCGCCAGGCGGTAACTCAACTGCCAGTAGAAATCGTAATTGACTCGCAGCAGCGTCTCGACTTTTCCGCCAGGCTCCAGAATGTTGTACTCGAACTTCTTGCCTCGCAGGTGCATGTGCGGGAAAAAGCTGAGCAGCAGAGCATCGTTAGGAATCGAGCCGTGAACTTCCACGCGAAAATCCGGAACGCCCGGCGGAATCACGAATGTGTCGTTTGTAAGCTGCAGCGTTAGCACGCGTTGTTTCGGCATTTCCTTGGCGAATACCATGCCCACGCTGGTCTGATCGCTCTTCGCATGCCCGTGCGCCATGTAGTGCATCTGGAACACGAGATCCGATCCCGCGGGAATGAATTTCGCCATTCCACTGCCCCAATTGTCCGGCGAACTTCCCGGAGCATAGACCAGCAGAATGTCGGCGGTGGTGAAATGCGTGTCGTTGCGATCCTGCTGGTCGGTCATGGCCGCGCCGGTGAACGGGACGCCGATCGGCGCGTGCTGCAGCCAATGCGAACCGGGCGGCCGCACATATACCACCGCATGATGAACGTTCATGCGGCTCGATGGCCGCACTTCGGAGAACTGCACCCATTCATCTTCGATGAATCCCGTGTGCACGATTTCGTAGGTGTATTCCACGTCGCCGTGCGCGGGAATCTTCACCGCCTTCGGCATTTCGATTACTTTGTCCGGCCGCGGAATCATCCATCCTTTCGCCCATTGGCGCGGAGGAGGCGCGTCGCGAGGTTCACCCGCGGGCGCGTCAGCGTCTGCCCAGGTAGCAAGAGTCGCGATTTCGTGTGGCGTAAGAGAGGGATCATTCGAGAAATGTCCAACACTGGGATCGGCGAACCACGGCGGCATTTTCCTCGCCGCTGTGGCTGTGGCGATGGCGCGCGCAAACGGGCGCACTTGCTCGTAGCTTACGAGCGGCATGGGCCCAATTTCCCGCTCGCGATGACACACCTGACAGTGCGATTGCAGGATCGGCAGCACATCACGGTAAAAAGCGGGCTTCGCGGCAACTGTCTTGGCTTGTGGCGTTTTGTCTTGGGGCTCATCCTGGCGAGAAAAGGTTTCCGGAGCAGAGGACAGCAGCGCAAGTGTCAGCAGGGGAATGAAAAGTGGCGCGGATATATGTCTGATTCCCAAGTGACTACTGTAGCGCCAATCGAGCAGGGAACTGAAGGCTGGAAAAGACCAGAAAGCGAACGAACGGGACTACGAGGAGAGCATCACTCCGAGCCAGAATGCGCCGAAGACCATGGCCACCAGCAGAAGCATCAGCCTTAGCTTCTTCTTGCGTACGGACAGCACCACCACGCCCATCATGCAGAGCAGGAAAGCGAACTCAGGCCAGAAAAGCCTGGAGGGCAGCGCCGAGCCACTTTGTGAAGCCGAATCTTGAATCCAAACCGAAGCGAAAGAGACCAGGGCGGTAAGCGAGGTGGCCACAACTCCAGCGAGGGCGGTGCCCTTTGCCCAGTCGGGGATGACCAGTTTCTTGCGAGCGTCGCGCCAGTCAGCCCAGGTCTGGGCAACCACCACTCCCACCAGGATCAGAACAAAAAGCGCCACGCTGTCTCTCCCAAGATCACAGCCACAGCAAAGCGAAAAGCGAGTACTGAAACTTCCTTACTAGTATTAGTGCCTCGCCAGCGACTACACGACCGCATATTCAACTTGGCAATCTGTCCACCAAACGTGACACATTGACTTTTCGCGGCGTGGCTGTAAATACAGCAATTGTGGGAGATAGATGTGCTGGGACGACCCACACCGCTGCTCCCTGAACCGTCATGGCAAGTAGCGAACTGGAGTGGGTTCGAAATGGCAAGGCGGTGCCGCAAGTATGAAACGTTTTGGTGTTTAACAGTTGCGGGCGTACAGAGTCGAACTGTATTTTCGCCGTGCATGGGTTTCGCCCACCGGTCAGGACAGGGCACTCAGCCGGCTCCCTGTTGCGGCCTGCACACCTTCGGGCGGCACTGCAATTTACACTCTCCCGTCATCTGCTAGGATATCGAAGCATCCATGCGAACTCCCTGGGTTATTGCTCATCGCGGTGCTTCCGGCCACGCTCCTGAAAACACCATGACCGCCTTCCAGCGGGCCGTGGAACTCGGCTCGACCTTCATCGAAACCGACCTGCACGTCACGCGCGACGGCGCCTTCGTGGCCGTCCACGACGATACCGTCGACCGCACCACCAATGGCAGCGGCGAAGTTCAGGATTTCACTCTCGACGAGCTGCGCCGGGCCGATGCTGGCATGTGGTTCGACCGGGACTTTATGGGCGAGCGCGTCCCCACGCTGACTGAGATACTCGAATTCGCCAAGCAAAACGACGTGATCTTTTATCTGGAGCTGAAATACGCGGCGGTCAGCGGGATGGACCATGCCTTGGCGGCCGCTTTGGCGAAAGCCCACAGCGCGCCGCGGACCATCGTAATCTCCTTCGATCCGGCGACCCTGGCGCCGCTGCGGCGGATCGATCCTTCGATTATGGTCGGGCTTCTCGTGGAGGAGGCGAATCCCGATTGTATTCAGCAGGCGCTCGATTTGGGCGCGCGCCAGCTATGCCCGAAATTCACGCTGGTTACTTCGGCACTGATCGAACAGGCGCACCGCGCGGAACTGCAGGTGGTCACCTGGACGGTCAATACCGCCGAGCAGATGCGCTCGATGATCGCCACCGGTGTGGACGGAATCATGACCGATTTCCCGGACCGGCTCCGGGCTGTAATTGAAGATTCCTCAGTGAAGCGGGAAGCACAGTAACCATCTCCGGCTCAGCGCACCGATTGTTCGTCCCCGCGAAAACCAATAGACAAGGCGAAGAGGGATTCTTCGCGCAGATGCGGCGTTCAGAATGACGGCGCCACCTAAACCGCATGGCGAGGTGTGACGACCAAGAAAGAGTCCTCGACTCGCTCTGTTTTAATCGCGACCCTCGCCGGGTCGCAAACTTCGTTCGCTTCGAGATGACAGGGTGGGTGGCCTAGGTGGCGAGGCGGAGGTAACAAGTCGATTGTTATCGGTTGCTCATTTATTCAAACGTGCGAAAAGCGCTGCGAATTGGGCGATGGTAAGCTGCTCGGCGCGCGCATCGGCGCGAGCCCCTACATCCGCGAGAGCCTGAAATATTTCCGCATCGGACCTTCCTTCGCGCAGGTTATTCCGCAACGTGCGCCGCTTCTGCTGAAAACATCGTTGTACAAATTCCAGGAATGCGGTCTCATCAGCAGGTTTGATCTGTAAAGAGGCTCGCTCGCCCGGCAATGTCATTTGCAGCAGCGCGGAATTTACTTTCGGCGGAGGACGGAAAGCCCCCGGTGGAATCCGCAGCACGATTTGTGGCTTGGTATAGAACTGGCAGATCACCGAAAGGTAGCCGTAATCGCGGGACCCGGGACGCGCCACGATGCGCTCGGCTACTTCACGCTGAATGACGATGTGAATGGAATCGATGCGATGGGCATGGCGGAAAAGGTGGTGCAGGATGGGCGAAGTGATGTAATAGGGGAGATTTCCACAGACTCGGAACCGGCCTGCGACAAGAGAGCCAAGGTTGCAACTCAGCACGTCGCCCGAAACGATTTCGACGCGTGCCCATGGCGCCGGATTTTGCAGCACTTCCGCCTGGAGTTTTTGCGCGAGAGGCGGATCGCGCTCAATGGCGACTAACGTGCCGCCCCGGGCGGCGAGAAGCCGCGTCATTTGCCCCTGACCAGCGCCTATTTCAATCCATGTATCTCCATCCCGATCCGGTAAAGTCGCAAGAATTCGCTGTTGCCACCCGGGATCGTTGAGAAAATGCTGCCCCAGTCGCTGTCGAGCCATCGCGTGCGAGTTTAACAGGACAGTCACAGGCCAGGTGAAAATCAAAGTCAACATGGCAGCAGCACTGTGATCAACACGCCTTCTTCAACTGATGAGAATTTAGCCTCCCCTTTCGACGCCCTCACCGCTTTCCTTGGCAAGACCGTGTGCTCATCGTGTAACCTCGTTCCTACCTCGCACACGAATCAGGACACTCGCTTGACGCGTTTAGTGGCATCCGATAACGTTTTTATGCACGCCTCTGCTCAGCCCTGGGGCCCCATGAAGATCCTGTTTGTCGCGTCAGAAGGACTGCCGTATTCGAAGACTGGCGGGCTGGCGGACGTGGTCGAAGCGCTCCCCAAGGCGCTTCGCGAGATGGGGCACGATGTTGCCGTTCTGCTGCCGCGCTACCGCGGAAATAAGTTCACATCCACGCTGATTTCGAGCCTGAGCATCGCCGTGGGCGATACCATGCGGTTTCCTGCCATTGTCGAGGCGCCATCGCACTCGGGCGTGCGATATTTTTTTGTCGATGACCCTGCCTTTTTTGACCGCGAACACCTCTACGGCGACAAGGGCGGCGACTATCCCGATAATGCCGAGCGCTTCACGGAATTTTCACGAGCGGCCATTGAGTTTATGAAGCGAATTTGGCTGCCCGATGTGGTCCATTGCCACGATTGGCAGACGGCGCTTGTGCCCATGCTGCTGCGCACCCAGCACGCTTCCGATCCGACGGTGCGTTCGCTACCCACGGTGCTGACCATTCACAACCTGGGCTACCAGGGCGTGTTTCCGGTGACGGCGCTGCGCCGTGCTGGATTGCCGGAAAGCCTTTTTCGAGTCGATGCTCTCGAATTTTACGGGCAGGTCAACTTTTTTAAAGG
>DASZMG010000066.1:0-65093 GCA_035551975.1 Candidatus Acidiferrales bacterium
GCTGAATACCGCAACCGGTCGTGTCCAGGGCAAAACGGCCGCTCGTCACACCAGCCGCGAATTCGTCGCCTTTCTCGAAGAAGTCGTATCTCGGTGTCCGCGACAGCAGCGGATACACATCATCCTCGACAACCTCTCGGCCCACAAAACCCATTCGGTCCAGGATTTCCTAGAGCAGAACCCGCGAGTCGAATTTCACTTCACGCCCACCTACTCGTCCTGGCTCAACCAAGTGGAACTCTGGTTCGCCAAGATCGAACGGGATGTCATTGCTCGCGGTATCTTCACTTCTGTGCCTGACCTGGCCCGCAAACTTCGCCGCTATATCAACGCCTATTCGGCTCACGCACGTCCGATTCGCTGGAAGTACTCTGACCCCTCCCGCCGGGTCCAGTAGTAACGAACTCACTGCGACAGGCCACTAGTCAGTTCAAATCCAGAGTCGCACCGGTAGAACTTCCGCTCAAATGCTCTTCCCAAAATGGAAATGCTTCGCAGCCACCCTTTCTTCGACCGGCACACAACGCCGCCGCTCAGTTTGTTCTTGGCATTCGATGCCGTCCTTGTTACCATCTGGCTCCCTTCCAGACTCCTGTGCTGCTCGAGGTTCATATGGAAAAAATGCAGCAGTTGCGGAGCTCTGCCATAAATGTCTTCGTTGCCGAAGCCAATCACATGAATTGTCAGTTAGTGGAGAGCGCGTTCAGGTCTCGGCGCGATCACGTCTCCGTAATTGGCACGGCCGTGAGTTCGGAAAGAGCGGTTGATCTTCTGCGAAGAATTCCGGCGGACGTGCTAATCATCAGTGCTCGCCTGCAGGAAGGCCCTCTGGAAGGATATCGCTTGTTGCGTCAGCTCCGGTCACTCCAGATGGAAACCCACGCGGTGATGCTGCTGGAGTCGCGCGACCGCGATTCGGTGATCGATGCTTTCCGGTGCGGTGCGCGCGGTGTTATTTTCCGGGACGAACCACTTACCACCTTGAATAAATGTATTCGCGTTGTCGACCGGGGACAGATATGGGTCAGCACACAGCATCTCGATTATCTGCTCGAA
Organism: Candidatus Acidiferrales bacterium; assembly: GCA_035551975.1. Taxonomy (GTDB): domain Bacteria; phylum Acidobacteriota; class Terriglobia; order Acidiferrales; family UBA7541; genus Palsa-295. Next base: position 1,057 of record DASZMG010000066.1, read on the forward strand.
GCGTTGAGCAAATCGCTTCCGCTGCGCCTGCAAAACGCTCGCGGAATTGAAATCCTGTCAAAACGCGAAGCGGACGTTGTTCATCTGGTTGCGCAAGGACTTACGAATCGCCAAGTCTCCAGCCAGCTGAATTTGAGCGAGCACACTGTGCGCAATTATCTGTTCCGCGTCTTCGACAAGCTCGGAGTTTCTACACGCGTGGAGTTGGCCCTTTACTACATACAGGAAAACGAACTTGAGCCGCTATCTGCGTCGCTGAACCAACATTCAGCAGCCAGTTCCCTGCGAAATGCAGCTCCAGTCGTTTCCGATTAAGCTTTTCGATCAGAAACCCTGGTCAACGGGAACCAGGTACCGTTCACAAACTGCGGCAGATTTGCGTTAACGCGAAGAAACCGGAACCAACTGCTTATCCCGAATGTAGAAGTCCTGCCCGCGCCAATGGATCCTCTGAGGAAAGAAACTCCACAACCAGATGAAGAATGCCACTGCATCGCGCACAGGCGCCAGCCATACCCTGTTCCTTGCTATTGGATCCCCTATCGCCGAACCACCAACAAGCCAGGCAACGCAGAAGCGCAGCAGGCCATATCCAGCCAGATAGGCTGCGCCAATCCACCAGCGTGGTGCGACCGCAGCGGCCAGCACCGCCCACGGCAAGCCTTGCGTGAACAGGAGCCCCAGATGGCCCCAAGGCCGCGAACATCGAACTGTCATGTTCCATCGCAGCTGGTGCCGCAGAGCCTGGCCGAAACTCTGTCTCGGATAGACGATGGAGACCGGGAATCGGCTTAGTTCTACGCGCCCGCCGGTTTTCACGATGCGATTGCCCAACTCGTAGTCATCCGAAAGATAGTTCACCAGTGCTTCGAAACCACCGATAGCTGCAATTTGCTGCTTGGTGGTGGCCATAACGGCACCCAGCATGAAATCGACTTCACCGATCAGCCACGCAACCAGAACTCCCGGTGCAAAATCAGTGCTGTTGCCCAGCGCCTCCAAATCGGAAGCGATTGAGCCATCGGTCAGTCCTTTGTAAAGGCAGGTCACACCGCCAACTCCTGGCTTTCGGAAACTTTGCACAATCGTTCGCAGGAAATTGGACCCTACACGAACGTCGCTGTCGCAAATCAAAACAGTCTCGTGGCGCGCCTCGCGAACCAATCGGCAGAGCTTGTTAACCTTGTCACTCACACCCAGCGGTTCTGAACCAACAAGCATCCGCACCGGTACACCCGGAAAATCCGCGATGATTTTCTGAATGACTGGAATAGCAGTATCTTCATGATCCGCTACGCAGAAAAGAATTTCAAAATCGGGGTAATCTTGATTGCAAAAGCTCGCGTAATTCTCGTACGTCTCGCGGTCCAGTCCTCGGATAGGCTTTAAAACGCTGATTGGCGGCACTAAGTCAACGGAGGAGGGAGGGCTCGCATTGCGAGTAAAGCTGGCAGCAGCTACAAGGGTAACAATGTAGTATGCAAGCGGGGCGGCAGCTAATACCAGGATGGCGTCACGGACAACAAAGCCACCAGACACCACATTTATCCTTTACCGATAAAGACCAGTGCAACGCCCACGCATACGAGCAGAACTCCGGCCCAGCGCTGCTTGGTAACGCGTTCGCCCAGAAAAAACTTCCCGCCTAAAGCCCCGATCGCATAGCTCAGCGCGCTCACTGGAATCACCAGGCTGACGTTCTCCAGCGAAAGCATTCCCAGCAGCGCAAAGAATGCCAGCGTCATCTGGGCCAGCCCGAGCCACATCCATCCCACCTTCATGGCGCGAATCACCACGCGAAAAATCGACGCGGGACGGAAATCAGTGACTTCGCCAATGGTCTTCATCGCGCGCGTTACACAAAGTTCACCGCCCGTGCCGATGACGACAATCATCAGATAGAAGATGGTTTCCCGCAGCAGCAATCAGCACTCCGTGGTTCTAGGCGATGTGTGCCCAACGATGAACACGCCCGCACAAATGATCGCGATTCCTACCCAGCGCAGCGTTGACACCGTCTCACGCAACAGCAGATATCCAAGGAACGCCACTACCCCGTACGCCATCGATGAAGCAGGCTGCACGTAGCTGAAGTCGGCCCAGGAAAGCACCAGCATGTAGGCGATTAAAAACGTAAAGAGCGAGCCGATTCCCAGCCAGACAATAGAAGAAGTGAACGTAGCCTGAAAGAAGCGGAGAATATCGGCCGGAGCCCAGCTCGATAACGGGCCAACGCGTTTCATCCCCTTGCTGAGCAACACGTCTCCCAGCGGACCAAAAAGAGCCATCAAGGAGATCAACAGATATGTCTTCACACGCAGCCCGCCTGCGGGCGTCATGCGCTCGGGGACTCGCTCGTTGCTTCAACGGCCGGGCCGCTCTTGATTCCCGGAATGCTGACAAAGGCCTTCTTGTCGACGCTTTCGCGGGCAACCTTCTGGCGGTCGGCTCTAAGCCGCATGAAATCGACGGCTTCGTGGTACAAGCGCTTCCGTTCGTGTGAATCCCATAGCGCGTCGCGGACAATCCGCCAAATCACACGGGGCCGGAAATAGTAGCTATCGTAAAAGCGGTTTACTGCATCGACCATATATTCTTTGCTTAACCCTGGGTACTGCAGGTGTGGCAATTGATGGCCGCCTGCGTCGGTAACCGCTTCACCGGCGAGGAATCCTTCGCGCATGCCCTGGTCATACAGTTCCGTCCCGGGATACGCATGTGCCATGGAGACCTGGATCGTTTCGCAATCCAGCTCCTTGGCGAAATCAATCGTCTTCTCAATCGTCTCTTTTGTCTCGCCGGGAAGTCCGATAATGAAGTCGCCGTGAACGTGAATCCCAACCTTCTTGCAATTCTTCACAAAGTTGCGGCCCGTCTCGATGCTGACGCCCTTCTTGATGTTTTTCAGGATTTGCTCGTCGCCTGATTCAAAACCGACAATCAGAAGGCGGCAGCCCGCATCGGCCATGGCCTTCAAAGTTTCGTAGTCGGAGTGAGACCTCGCCGTGCAGGACCATTGGAATCCCACCGGCTTGAATTCCTTGCACAGCGCCAGGACACGATCCTTGCGAATGTTGAACGTATCATCGTCGAAGAAAAATTCCTTGGCCTGGGGAAACATCTTGTGGGCTTGGCGAAATTCTCGCGCAACGTTTTCCACCGACCTCACACGCCAGGCATGTCCCGATAGGGTCTGCGGCCACAGGCAGAAGGTGCACAGCGCCGGACATCCACGCGAGGTATAGAAGGAAACAAAGGGATTCAGCAGAAACGGCACATTGTAATTTTCAATGGTCAGATTTTTCTGATAAACGTCGGTCGCGAAAGGCAGCTCATCCAGCTCCGGCGTTTCCATCAGCGGCCGTGACGGATTATGTACAACCTTGCCGTCCTTCACGTAGCTCACATTGGGAATGTCGGCAAGCGGCCTTCCCAGAGCGAAGTCCACCACAGCGTGATCAAACTCGCCACGCACGATAAAATCCAAATCCGGGCTCGCGAGCAGACTTTCGGCAGGCTTGATCTGTACCTGAGGACCCACGAACGCAATCTTAATGTCTGGCTTCTTGTCTTTGATGGCGCGAGCCATTCGTAAATCACTTTGAAAGCCTACGGTCGAAGTAAACAACACCAGAAATTCGTAATCTTGCGCGGTTTTGATGACTTCATCTGGAGTCACACGATGCGGAGGTCCGTCCAACAACCGGCTGCCGGGAAGCATTCCCGCTGGGTACGTCAGCCACACCGGGTACCAGTACGATTCGATTTCACGAGTTGCAGGCCAGCGAGACCCGGCGCCACCATCGAACTTTTCGAAACTTGGAGGATTCAAAAAGAGCGTCTTCATTCCAGCCTGCATTACTCCCCCTCAGAGGTTTAAGATGAACAACCACCCTATTTCTCGTGCAATTTAGACTAGAGTGTACTCGATTTGTTTGATTCGCCCAAGAACCCTTTTATCCTGAGCCTATTGCAGCACTTTTGCGAGCTGCCCCGTCGCTTGCAGCAGCGATAACTGCGCTTGCTCCTTGGCGAAATCAGCGTCCAGGAAAGCAATCCACTTGTCATTCTCATCCAAGCGAGCCTGCTCTACTTCCTGCAAGGTGACACGGCCCTGATCGTAACGCGCTTGTACGATTTGCACGTTTTCCTGCGCCAGTTTCAGGTCCAGCCGGGCGACCTCCCGCGTCGCATCCAGTTCAGCTACCGTGCGGGTCTTCTGCTGCACATCCAGACGAACTTCCTGCCTCCGGTTGCCGACCGAAAGCTCGGCCGCATTCAGTTGGCTTTTGGCTAACGCTACATCCGCGCTGGTTTTCGCGGCAAAAAGCGGAATGGTCACCACAACTCCCACGTTCAGATTATTCCGCTGGAAGGTCTTATAGAAGTCGCCATAATTGTTGAATTTGCTCAAAATGCTGTACTGGCCTACGAAATCAATTGTCGGCCAATAGCTCAAATGCGCGCCTCGCAACACGTGTTCGCGAGCTGCGCGTTCATTTTCCGCTTCTAGGATTCCACGATCACTTTGAAACGCCAGATTCAGTAACTCTGGTTCCTGCTGCGTGGCTGCAAACGCGGGCTGCTCTGTCTCGACCTGAACTGCCTGCGAATCGGGAAAACCGGTTAACGTGCGTATCTGCTCGGAAAGGATATCGTCGCGGTTATTCAGCTTGATCGTTTTCTCCCGGATGCGCGCGAGTTCCAATTCTCCGCGTGTAATTTCAATAGGGAGTTCCTGGTTTGCCGAGACGCGCTCCCGCGTCACCTCCAGAATCTTCTGGGCGCTGTCTTGCTCCTGCCCAATCAGTTCCAACGAATGCCGCACTTTGCCAAGCTCCAGGTAAGCGTTTGCTGTACGCAGCATCACATCGTCCTGGATCCGGTCAATTTCAAGTTTCTGGTTCTTCGCCCGCTCTTCCGCAGCCTTTTGCTCTCCTCTCAACATCGGATTAAAGATCGCTTGATTGTAGTTGAGCTGAAAGAGCGATGGAGGTCCACCACCCGGCAGAGATGGAAAACCGTAGGTGTACACATAGCCGGCGCCGGTATACAGATTGGGCCTGAATGCCGCGCGATCCACATTGGCCTCATTAAGGGCCACGGAATATTGCACGCGCGCGAGCTTCAGCTCGCGGCTATTTTGCATGGCGAGAGTAACCGCCTGCCGCAGCGTCAGTGTTTCGCTCGATTGAGTTTGCGGCCATCCCGTTTGACAAAACGAGGCCAGGAAAAATGATCCGAGCAGTAACCCGGCGTTGCGACAAATCAGAGACCTCTTGCCGTTTATGCCGCCAATCACGGAGAAGCCTTTTCAAGCTTTTGCAGGCGGTTGACCACCTCTTTCCGCCCCGGATCCAAATCCAGAGAAGCACGATACTGCTCGGCAGCTTCCGCGCTTTTCCCCTGAGACTCGTACAAACGACCCAGCCACTCGCGCGCTGCGGCATGGGGAGGCCAATCACTTCGTTCGGGAGTGCTTGCGAGATAAGACTTCAGATATTCCTCAGCGCGAGAACTTTCGCTGCCGGAAAGTATCCATTGAACAGCCTGGAAAAATCCCAGCCGGGGATCGTGAGCATTTGTACGCTCGGCTTCCGAGATACCGGTCTGCATATCCGAAAGCTTGTTTTGTTTCTGGAAGAACGCGATCGCTTCCAGATACGGCTCGATGTCGCTGGTTTTGGAATTCAGAATCTGACGGTATTCAGCATCCGCCAAATCCGCACGCTTCATGCCTTCCGATTCGAATTTCCCACGAGCAGCATGGCCCAGGATGGGATCAAGCGAGGAAATCGCATCCGCTTGATCGCGCGCTTCATCTTTGTTTCCGCCGACAATCCATGGAGCATTCAGACAAAAATCTTCCAGATCGAACCGCGCCTCCACGTTCGACGGATTCAGCCTCACCGCCTCCTCAAGCTCCTTCTTTACTTTCTTGGCGAGAAAGAAACTCTTGTCGCGATCCGCCTTTCCCCCATACGCGCGGCCCAACCATTGATGGTACAAAGAGTTTTTATTGTCGAGCGAAACGGCCTTTTCCGCTTGCGTTACGGCGTTGTCGTAGTCCCGCAATTCGAAGTAGCTGCGGCCCAGCCAAAAAAAAGCCTCCGCATTCGCCGTATTTTGCGACACCGCGGACTGCAGGGATTTAATTGATCCTACGTAATTACCGTGGGCGAAATCGTGTTGCGCCGATTGAACCAGCCCCGAGACATCTACTGGGGGCCAAGCGGCTTCAACAGCAGCGCCGCAATAGAGGCCCAGCATGAGCATTCCGAAAACAATCTCGACGATTTTCAAACGCGACCGCAACTAACTTCCCTCCAGCGGGCGGACTTCCATTCCGTCTCTTAACTCGCGGTCCCCGGGCAGCGCCACGCGGCCGTTGTTCCCGAGTCCCGAAACCACCTCATATTTTGATGCACTGGCAATGCCCACGGAGACATCCCGGCGATGTAGTTTCCCCCCGTCAAATACAAACACGTAATGCTGACCATTGTTGTCACGCACGGCCGAGCGTGGCACCACCAGAGCGTCTTGATGTTGCAACACCAGAATCGTTACTTCCACATTGATGTTCGGCAGAAGTTCCAGATTTTGATTGTCAACCGAGCACAGAACTTCTCCCACGCTTCGCATCCCGTGCGGGACCACCTGCTTGGGAATTTGCTCCGTGCGGCCCGTCCAGACGCGGCCGGGCTTGGCATCCCATGTCACTTGGACAGTTTGATCGGGGCGAAGCCGCCCCAAATCAGGCTCATCGACAAACGCTCTCACTCGTACATGTTTCAGGTCCGCCATTTCCGCAAGCACGTCTCCGACTTTCACGTAGTCGCCCGTGCGCACCGGCAGCGAATAGAGCGTACCGTCCACCGGCGCGATCACAATTGCCGAGCGGACCTTTTCCTCGAGCGATTGCACTTGCTCTTGCGATTGATTGGCCAGCAATTGGGCGCTTTCTGCATTCACCGCTGCCTTCTGCGCCAGAGCTTCTTTCCGCTGTTCAAGTTCCTGCAACCGCGACTTCGCTTTTTCGAGCGCGGCCTGGTTCTGCGCCACTTCATCGCGCGTTGCGGCGTGCTTCGCAGCCAATTCCTCCAGCGACTTCTGCGTACGCTGCAACGTCGTCACATCCACCCGCGCCTGCTGCAGGCTCCCTTTCAGCTCCGCGACTTCATCAGGAGCGCCACCTGCGCGAGCGTTTTTCAAATCCGTTTGAGCGGCAAGCAGATTGGCCCTCGCTTGTGCCAGTTGCGCTCGGATATCCGCTACGTCAAGCGTGAGTATCTCCTGGCCGCGATGTACCGCCTGCCCTTCCGTAGCCATCACCTTTGCGACAAACGTAGGAAACTCCGCTCGCGCAACGTCGGGATCGACCGGTTCGACTTTGCCATTGCTGGTGATGGTCTCGCTGATGCTTTCGCGCGCAACCGCAACGATGGCAATCGCCGTCGGACGCTGTCTCAACGCCAAAATCGCGACCAGCGAGAGCACTACCACTCCCGCAACCACCAGCACGATATTTCTAGGTCTTTTGTCTTCAGACATTATTGGCAGCGGCCCGGCGAAAGCCTCGATCGGGAAAAGCAAAATTGTAACAGACCATCTTCACCCACGGTAAAGGAAGAGCCGCCCCATATCGCCACCGTATAGAGAACAAGATGCTACACTTATCTTTAAGGATGCCGGTTATTTTCGTTATCGCTACCGATTGGAAACTCCGCACGGCTGTTCGCGCCGAACTTCGCGAAGCGGGAATCAAGGCTATGGGAATGGACTCAGCCGACCAGGTTGGGCAAGCCATCGCAGCCGGTGAATTCCCCTCCGGCATCGTCCTGGAGGCGACACTGCAACTGGCTGGCAGTCCAGCCGTTAATCGACTCGTAGCGCGCGTCCCCACCGTGCTGGTTGCCTCGCGCACCGAAACCATTGACCTTCCGCCTGTGTCCGTGGTCCTCTATCGCCCCATCCGTATCGGCGAAATCCTGCAGGAGCTGCAAAAACTGCTCAATCAACCTCGCTTCGCCTGAACTTTCCGCCAAATACACGCTGTCCCTATATATTTTAGACGTTCGAGGGGGCCCTCGGCTGCAAGTTCTGAAATCTTCTCGGTAGAATGCCGGAGTTCAGAAATGCCCATGAAAATTTACACCGACGCGATTACCTTGCAATCTCAAAAGCCCAGGCAAATATTCAACATCACCACGCAAGTAAAAGCTGCCATGGAAAAGAGCGGCCTTCGCGACGGCATCATCCTGGTCTCTTCCCTGCATCCAAATTCGGCGCTGATCGTCAATGACAACGAACCCGGCTTGCTCCAGGATCTCGACAAATGGCTCGCAGAAATCGCGCCACAACGCGACGACTACGCGCATCACGGCCGATTCGAGAGCAACGCCTCGGTTCATTTTCAAAGCTTGCTTCTCAGTCATCAGGTCGTCGTTCCATTCACGGAGACGCGCCTCGATCTGGGGCCGGGCCAGTTTGTGCAATTTGTCGAGCTCGATGGATTGCGCCCCCGGCGCATCCTAGTAAAAGTAATCGGCGAGTAAAGCAGCCGCGGCAAGTTCTGTTGCTGGTGCTAAACTTCGGTACCTGGATGAGTTCCGATTCCCTGATCTTCGTAAATAATCTATGTAAAAGCTTCCGCTCGTTTCAAAGGCGGGAGGGCGTCTGGGGTTCCATCCAAAACCTTTTCGTTCGCGATTATAAAACCGTCGCGGCTGTCGACAACGTCAGCTTTTCCATCGACCGCGGCGAGATGGTCGGCTACATCGGGCCGAATGGCGCAGGGAAATCCACCAGCGTCAAAATGCTCACCGGGATTCTGGTGCCTACCAGCGGCGAAATTCGCATCAACGGCTTCGTTCCATTTCGCCAGCGCCGCCACTACGTGAAAACCATCGGCGTCGTCTTCGGACAGCGTACTCAGCTCTGGTGGGACATTGCCGTCGTCGAATCCTTCAAGCTTCTTCGCCGCATCTACGATGTTCCCCAGCGTGATTTCGACGCGCGAATGGAATTGTTCGACCAGATTCTCGGCATTCGCGACTATCTTCACACGCCCGTGCGCAAGCTCTCTTTAGGCGAGCGCATGCGCTGTGATCTTGCGGCCGCGCTGCTTCATAATCCTCCGCTGCTTTTTCTGGACGAGCCTACCATCGGCCTGGACGTGGTCGCGAAGGACCACATCCGCCAGTTCTTGCGCGCCATCAATCGCGAATTTCGCACCACCGTGCTGCTCACCACGCACGATCTCGACGACATCGAGGAATTGTGCCGCCGCATCATGATCATCGACCACGGACGCCTCCTCTACGACGGTCAACTCAGCGATTTAAAATCCCGGCTCCTCCGCACCAAGCAGATCAAATTTGTTTTGAAAGACCGTTCCCAGGCGGCAGCGGCCGCGGATTTCTCGCGCGAAGGTCTCCAAGTCGAACAGGTCGACGAGCTCACCTATCGCATTCGTTTCGATCGCTCGAAAGTAGCCACCGCCGATCTGATTCGCCGCATTCTGTCCACCGTCGAGGTGCGCGACCTGCTCATCGAGGACGAGCCGATCGAAGAGATCATTAAGCGCATTTACGCCGGCGAATCGCTGGCGGAGGTACAGGCATAGTGTTCAGACAGGAGTTTCAAGCATGAGCGCGCTGGCCGACGCCCTCGGACCGTACCTCGGATTTTCGCGTGTCGGCTTTGTCAACATCCTTGCTTTCCGCCTGCGTTACTTCACCGGCATTGTCACCTACGCGCTGAACGTCACCGTCTACTATTTCATCTGGAGCGCCGTGTTTCGCGGCGGCCAATCCATCGCCGGCTACAATCTGGCGCAAATGATCACCTACATCAGCGTTGGCTGGATTATTCGCTCGTTCTATACCAACACCATCGACCAGGAAATGGCCTACGAGATGATCGAAGGCAGCATCGCCATGAACCTGATCAAGCCCGTTTCGGTGCAGTGGATGTGGATCTCCCGCGCCATCGGCGAATCCGCATTCCGCCTCGTGCTGCTCACGCTGCCTACCGCAGTTCTCATCTCGTTTATCTTTCATGTGCAGGCTCCCGCTTCGCGCGCGGATTTTCTGCTGTTCCTGCTGGCGGTTCTCGGCAGTTTTTTTCTCATGGGCGCCATCAATTTCATGATCGGCACTTGCGCGGTTCCGCTGAAATCAATTCTCGCCCTCATTCGCGCCAAGTTCTGGCTGATCGAACTCCTTTCTGGACTGCTCATTCCAATGTCTTATTTCCCGGATAAAGTGCGGATGGTACTCGCGTGGCTTCCTTTTGAGCATATCGCCTACACGCCGCTGCAGATCTATCTGGGTAAACTGGATCGCGCGGGCGCCCTACGTGCCTTGGGCACGCAATGGGCCTGGATATTCGCTCTCTTGCTCCTGGGCAACATGTGGTGGGGCTACGCGTCCAGGCGCATCACGGTGCACGGCGGCTAAATGGCAAACCATTTGTCGACGCGCGATTTAGAAGCTGGCAATACCGCCCGTGCAACGGCATCGAAAGAAATTCGCCGCCACGCCTTGCTTCTCTTCGACTATTTCACGCAGTACGCCAAAGTCCGCATCGGGTATCGCGGCGATTTTTTCATCAGCTTGGCCGCTAGTTTCGCGGCAACCGTTTTTGGACTCTTCTTCGTGGTCGTGCTTTTCCAGAAAGTACCGCAACTGGCCGGATGGCGTTTCGAGGAAGTGCTCTTCCTGTACGGTTTCTCACTGGTTCCGTATGGAATGTTCAACGTACTCAGCGCGAATCTCTATGAATTCGGCAACACCTACATTATTGAGGGGAAATTCGACCGCATCTTGCTGCGCCCCATCTCCTCGCTTTTTCAAATTCTTTTCGAAACATTTCGCATCGAGTCACTCCAGGACATTGCCACGGGTATTTTTTGTATGGCTTGGGCCTCGCATCGGCTGCATACGCCGTGGCCGCCCTCAAAAATTGCCATGTTTCTTTTTTTTGCGGCCTGCGCGGGATTGATCTACCTTTCGGTATTTTTGATGCTCACCACCGTTTCCTTCTGGTTCGAAGATCGCATCGGCGTTCACCCACCCGTTTGGAATGTGATCGCTTTCGGACGATATCCGCTTTCGATCTACAGCCCGATCGTGCAATTTTTCCTGTGCTGGATTATTCCCTTCGGGCTCGCTTCCTTTTACCCAAGCGTGCGCATGTTGGGCCGCCACGTAAATCCCGAATATGCGCCTCTGGTGCCCGTCGTCGCAATTGTCTTCGCGGCCGCTGCCCTCTCGCTTTGGACCGTCGGCACACGCCGCTATTCTTCCACCGGCTCCTAAGCCGTCGCCGCAGCGCAAAGCCTGTGTTCGTGGCGCAGGCTCGGATCAGAAGAGTGGGTGATCCCAGAAGTAGCGTATACCCTGAGATGATCGCCGACAGCGCGATCAAAGAAACAACAAGTCCTACAGCGATAACGATCGTTTGACAGCCCCAACCAGGCTCGTAGGAAGATTCCACCGGTTTTTCGTTGGCTGGCGGCTGAGAAGGAATCGGACAATTGGGGTCCGTATGCAGGGAGATTCCGCATTCTCGACAGAATCTGTCTTCGAATCCACCGTATATTTTTCGACATCGAGGACAGATACCCATCGCGCGCTCTTAAGCGTAGCGAAGCATCCCTCTTCGCCTCTAAACCTGGTCGAACGTTCGAACTCAGATCACGCATCAGCCCCGGTCAGGGGCGGCATACCGTAGCCCACTGCGAGGCCGCGCCGTTCTTGCGCGGCCCGCGGTGGGAAACAAACGGCGCGAAGCGCCCACCGCTCGCGGTGAAGTTTCCGCGAGCCTCCGATTTCGCGCTGCCGCCCGCGGGATCATTAGAGGATCGTACCGTTAAGCCGTCGCCGCGGCGCTTCCCTTATACTGCACCACCAGCATCGTCACATCGTCCGATTGCGGAGCGCCTTCCGTAAATGCCTTCACGCCATCGCGGATTGCATCAGCCATTTCTTCCACTGTGCTTCCCTGAAATCGCTCCACAATCTCGCGCAGCCTCGACTCTTCGAACAATTCGCTCTGCTTATTCGCCGCTTCCGAAACGCCGTCTGTGTAAATCACTACCCACTCGCCGGGATCCAGCTTCACTCGCGCGCTCTGGTACTCCGCCTGCGCGAAAAGTCCGACGGGCATGTTCTGCGATCCCAATGCCTCCAACGCTCCGTTTTGCCGCCGGACAATCGGCGGAACATGCCCGGCATTTACGTACTCGAAAGTTCCATCCGGTTCGAGAACGCCGTAGAACACAGTGGCGTAGCGGCTCTCTAGCGTGCGCTCGCAGAGGTAGGCGTTGACCCGCGAGAAAATATCGCAGATCGGAATATCCATCGCTGCTGTTGTGAAGAATACGCCCTGCAGTAGCGTCGCCAGCAAAGCCGCCGATATGCCCTTTCCAGAAACGTCGCCGACAAAAAAACCGTAACGTCCTCCTCCTGGCTCGATCACGTCGAAACAATCCCCGCCGACCGAATAGCACGCGAGCGTGGAGCCTGCCACGCAAATGCCAGGCAAATTTGGCAGCGACTTGGGCAGCAGCCGTTGCTGAATTTCACTGGCAATCTGAATTTCATGGTCGAGCCGCGCCTTATCCCGTGACGAAGCGAACAACCGGGCGTTCTCCACTACCGTTGCCGCTTCGCGCGCCAGCGTGCGCAGCACTTCTCGGTCGATATCGGAAAAAGCCGTGGTGGGTTTGCGGCTGTCAAGGTACAACACGCCGAGCAGTTCTCCTTGCCGCGAAGCGATGGTCACATCCACTGATTCGATCACCGGCAACTTGTCCACCGGAATCGCTACCACCGTGCGGAGCGCCAGGCGCGCCATGCTTTCCTGGGGATTACCAAGCGTTTCATCACCCGTGTCACTCACAATCAATTCGCGGCGCGTGGTCGCCACACGTTTCACCACGCTTTTGGAAACTTGCAAGTCCTCTGCTGGAATTGTGGACCGCTCTTTGTTCCGCGCCACAGCGGTTTTCATCTCGCCCGAAGGTTCGGCCAGCAGCAGCACTCCTCGCTCTGTTCCGGTCAATCGAATCGCCGCATCCACCACCGTAGTCAGAATGTCCTCGAGCGACAGCCCCGTCCCCAGCGCTCGCGCTACATCCAGCAACACGCCAAGGTGATGAAGCTCGCGAGCCCCTGCCTGCGAAGGTGCTGGCGCATCCACTCGCTCCACGAGTTCAGCAATTGTCGTCGCACCCTCGCCGAGATAGATCAGTTGGTACGACCCCGCTACGCCGAAATCGATCTTGTCGTTAGGTTTGAGTTCATGCCGGAGCACTTTCTCTCCGTTCACGAAAGTTCCGTGCCGGCTTCCGCAGTCTTCGAGAACCAATCCGCCATTCACGTTGACGATTTGTGCCTGCTGCCGGCTGATACGGCTGTCCCGTAGCGTGAGCTCACTCTCGGCCTGCCGTCCGATGCGGAACGGCAGCACAGTAATTTCCTCTTCGCGCCGTGTTCCGTTCGGCTCAATCACCGCGATTTTGTGACCGCTCTGTGCCATCTCTACCTATTCTTGCTAAAAACCATCTTGCTTGAGCGTCGCAACGAGAGATCCGTCTTCGCCTTTGCAGCCACTCTCATCTTTACGTTGCCATCCCAAGCGGAGCAGTGTTGGCGTTCCGGTTAGGGCGCGCTTGCGCAGTCGAGCGACCTGCATTTCCGCTCTTCTGTTTCCGCCGTCATTCTGAGCGCCGCATTCGCGCGAAGAATCCCTCTTCGCCTGCTGTTGTCTTTACGTTGTCATCAAAGCGAGCGGTTCTCAGCGAGTCGAGGGATGTCTCTTGGCTTGTAGATTCCGCGCTTCGAACGCAGGTCTTCTTCGCGCCACGGCTATCGTAAGGAAAGCAACGGATGAAGTAAACCTCTTGGAGCGGGGTTTATGCGACGAGCCACTGGAAAGTCGCTTTGCAGCGGGGAAACCAAAATTTCACAACGCCGCGAAAATATGGAAGGTCGTCACTCCCAATAAGACCCCGAGCGTCGATCCGGCCAGCACGTCGCTCAGAAAGTGCATTCCCAGAATAATGCGCGATCCGGCGATCAGAAAGGCGGCGGCCAACAAGCACCCTTGCAGATCGGGGTAAAAGAGCCCGATCGACACCGCCACTCCGAACGCCGTGATCGAATGGCCTGAGGGGAACGAGTACAGGTCCGGGGGCAGGATCTTCGCCCAGCAATGCGGCTCGATTTCGCAGGGCCGCTTGCGCCTGCTGGCATGTTTCAGTGCGCGAAACAGGAAAATCCCGGCAGCCGCCGCGGTAACGGCCGCGCCGATCGCCTCGAACCGCTGCGCTCCGCCAAAGAACACCAAAATTAAGCCTAGTGCATACCACAACCAGCCATCGCCGCCACGCGTCGCGACAATCATCAGGATGCGAAACCAACGTGGCGCTCGCCAGCGATGGACCCGCCGCATCAGCCGGTAGTCATTGGATTCGATCTGGTTCCATACAGCTTTGCCAACGGTCATAGCGACTCCTCCAGCGCCGTCTGTGGCAATGGCACCCAGCCAGACTGCTTCGGACGATTCGAACCCTTCAGAACTTGCGGCGCCCAGCGCCGCCGAAAGCTTTTCTCGTTGTAGTAGTTCAGGTATGTGATTGCCGGAACCAGGAACGCCAGCGGAGCGAGCGCCGCGGTCCAATACTTCTCCCGCATCATTTCCACGCCGATCGAAAATACGTCTCGCGTCAGCTTGGAAACACTCCCCGATTCTCCTCGCACGCGCCCTTGCCCATGGCGAAGCGCCGCAAAGAACTCCTCTTTGTCACGCGCATCCTCTACTTCCGTATACGCGGTTCCAACCGACGCAAGCGCGTGCGCATCGCTTCCACCGATCGCAGCCTTGTTCCATTGCTTGGCCAAAGCAGACGCGTCTTCATTCGCGCCTTCCAGCATGTGACTGTTCAGCGTTTCGATCGCCGGAAAGTAATTCTCGAACCACTCGAAGTCTTCGCTTTCGCGCCGTCCCGTGACGCTAGAAAACACATGGTTCACGCTGAAGAAAAGCCGGCGCTCCGTCAGATACATCAGCAGCGCCACAAGATCGTTCCGCCGTTGCTGGAGTTGCGCATGCTGCCGCTCATGGAAGTCGTAAACGCCAATGTGGACTTCCGTACCGCTGGGCATGCGGCACGTCAGCTCCTCGCTCAGAAAAAATCCGGGCAATTTGCGCAGCGGCTCGCCGCCTTCAATCGAATCATGGTCTGTGAGCGTGAACAGGTCCATGCCGCGGCGCTGCAAGGTAGAGAAAACTTTCTGCGGATCGCTAACTTTCGCGGCAAAACTTAGCGAGGAAAGGAGTGGTGCAAGCTCCCGAATAATACGAGTGAACGTGGAGATCGCATTTCACGTTTTCCACAGTAAATTCACAAGATTACCCACAGATGACTGCCGTGCTAACATTCTGAAAAGACAGCTACTTAATTGATTCGACACAAACTAACCCCTTTTAACACGCCTGTAGCATTTCCGGTACCTCGCGGTGACAGAATTGCCCCCAATGGAGCGCATCGAGTTCGTCTTCTTTGACGCTGGGGGCGGTCACCGGGCGGCTGCCACGGCCCTACAAATAGCCATCCAAGCCGAAAACAAGCCCTGGGACGTCCAGCTCATGAACCTGCAAGAAGTCCTGGACGAGCTCGACATCCTCAAAAAGTACGCAAATATCCGGATTCAGGACTTTTACAACAATATGCTGCGCACGGGCTGGACCCTCGGCAGCCCCCAGCTCATGCGCGTGCTGCAAGCTGTGATCCGCGCTTACCATGGCGCCACGGTCAAGCACTTGATTCGCTACTGGCGCGAGAAGCAGCCGGACATGGTTGTTTCCTTTGTGCCCCATTTCAATCGCGCCTTATGCGAAAGCTTTCGCAATGTTTTCCCGGACAGGCCGTTTGTAACCATCCTTACCGACTTGGCCGATTATCCGCCCCACTTCTGGATCGAGCGGCAGCCGCAATCTGTGATTTGCGGCACCGATAAAGCCGTAGCGCAAGCGCGTGCCATGGGCCATCCCGAGCAGCACATCTTTCGAGCCTCAGGCATGATTCTTCATCCTCGATTTTACGAGCCGCGGCTACCCGATCCGTTGGCGGAACGCGAAAAGCTCGGGCTGCGCCGCGATTTACCAATCGCCTTGGTGCTTTTCGGCGGTCATGGATCACAAGCGATGCTCCAAATCGCCATGCGGCTCGACAGCTCAAAGCTGCCGCTCCAGTTGATTCTCGTTTGCGGGCGCAACGAAAAGCTGGCCAATTCGCTCCGAGCCTTGCCCGCGCACTTCCCACGTTTCGTCGAGGGTTTTACTTCGAAAGTGAATTATTACATGCAGCTCGCCGACTTCTTCATCGGCAAGCCCGGCCCCGGAAGCGTGAGCGAAGCGCTGGCTATGCAGCTTCCGGTGATCGTCGAATGCAATGCCTGGACGCTTCCGCAGGAGCGCTACAACGCCGAATGGATCATCGAGAAAGAAGTCGGGCTGGTGCTGAAGAATTTCAGATCGATCGATAGCGCGGCCGCCAAGCTCATCGAACCGGCCACCCTGGCCCGCTACCGCGCCAACGCCAGCGCGCTTCACAATCGCGCGGTGTTTGAGATTCCAGACATGCTGCAAAATATCCTCGAAAGCTCTCGCCGCACCGCCACCGTTTCCGCCTCGGCATAATTCGCCAACCTTAAGGTATTTTTCGTTTTGCAAGTATCGAAATGAAGGCGCTGAAACCTCTCCGGGTATTGACACGTTATATACTTCAGTGACAAACTCCCCCCACCCTGGAGGTGCCCCTCAATGAGGCATAGATTTTTTGCCACCGCAGCCCTCGCAGTTGGCTTAATGGTGAGCACCGGCCATGTTTTTGCCCATCATGGCGGTTCCGCGTATGACACTTCGAAGATGGTTGTCCTGACTGGAACGGTGAAGTCATTCGACTTCATTCAGCCGCACCCGATCATCGGCCTGGACGTAAAAGATGAGAGCGGGAATGTGGTGAACTGGTCGATCGAGATGACCAGCCCGAACCACCTGGTTCGCTATGGATGGAATGGGCACAAGCTCAAGCCCGGTGATCAAATCACCGTCAGCGGCAACGCGGCGAAAAATGGACTCAAGGTTTTGAATCTTCGCAAGATCGCTTGGGCCAATGGCGAAGTGATTCCACTCGGTCCTCCGCCGGAACCGGCCAGCAACCAATAGTTCTTGGTGAATTTTGAATTTCTGGCGTGCGCTTTGACAGCGTGCGGACATTGTCATTTTGTCTGGGTGCTTACCCGGAAGGAGTTTTGAACATGAAGAAATACTGGATGGGGCCGGTGCTTGCGATGGCCATAGCCGTTGCCTGTGCTCCCGGCATGTCCCAAACAGCCAGCAAGACAAGCAAGGCCAGCAATAATGGTTCGGCGAACGCACCCGTTGCGAAAACCGCGGACGGTGTCCCCGACTTTTCCGGAGTGTGGGAAGCGCACGAACCTCCCAGCAACCGCAAATGGGCGGGTTATTCCTTCACCGGCGAGATTCCCGAGATGACGCCTTGGGGCAAAGAACAATACGAGAAGACCAAGCCATCCTGGGGACCGCGTGCGGTGGAAGACTCAACCGATTTGGTGAACCCGACCACGGGAAATGAAGTCGGATGCTTTCCCACCGGCGTGCCGCGCATCTACGTTCACCCGTTCCCCTTCGAGATCGTGCAAATTCCGGGGCGTGTGATCCAACTTTTCGAGTTCAATCATTTCGTGCGACAGATCTATACCACCGGTTCGCACGAACACGCCAAGGATCTCGATCCCACCTGGATGGGCGATTCCATCGGCTGGTGGGAAGGCGACACCCTGGTGATCGATTCGGTCGCGTTCAACGACAAGACCTGGCTTGATCGCGCCGGGCTTCCGCATTCGGACCAACTGCATGTCATCGAACACATCAGCCGGCCGAAGCACAACACGTTGATCGTTAAGATTACAATCGATGACCCGAAAACCTATACCCACACCTGGAGTGGACAGCGCACATTCCAACTGGAACCGGATTGGAAGCTGGTGGAAATGATTTGCGAGGACAACATCACCTTCAACGACTTGAAGAAGGAAGGCAAAGAGCAGTAAAACAAATCGCGAACGCGTGCCCGGGAGTTGCGTTTCCGTCCGGGCAAGATCCCCCCAAAAAAAAGGCCGGGCATTTGCCCGGCCTTTTTTGGCTCGTCCATCTGCGCGTTTTTACCTCCGCCGCACCATCAGCACCATTGCACTTGTCATCCCGAGTGAGCGAAGCCGCGCCCGGTGAGGGCGCAGAAAAAGTTGCCCTTTCGCGACGAGGGATCCCTCTCGATTTTGAACTTGCTGTTGCTTTTAGGTTGTCATCCCGAAACCCAGCTGCGGGTTCCGCGGATGGCGGTGAGGGACCTGCTTTGTGCTTTAGCCTCTGAAGGAATTCACCTCTCGCAGTCCAACTATTCATTTCAGTATGGAGGCCACCTGCTTCAACGCGTTGATGCCTGGAAAATTCTCGAGACTCCACCAGAAATCGTGCGACTCGCACCGATAGTTTTGCGCGTCTTTTACATCGCCGGAACCGCTGTAGACCTGCGTTTGCGGATACGGGCAGAGCGGCAACGTGCGATCCGCAACCTTGTTGGTCAGATGCGAGGCGATAATTTTGTCGGGCGCCACTCCGGACTCAACCCAATGATCGAGCGCCATCACGATGTCGTGTTCAGGATCGTACTGCGTGGGGAATCCCTGATTCGCTGCGCCGAAGCTCGCCGTCCCAGGACCACCGCCGCAGTGATGCATTCCGGGAACCATGAAAAGCCGCGCAAAATCGGTGACGGCACCGGCGTTCTCCGCGCCAGGATCGGGACGCGGATTGCCCATCATATCGATCACCGACGCGTAGTATTCGATCGTGCGCACCGGAGTAATCGAATGATCCGCCCACCCGTGGTAGAGGATCAGCTTGCCGCCGTGAGCCTTGAAGATTGACAAGTCAGGATTCGCTGCGTCCTGATCTTGTGAAAATGACTCAAGCTTGGCGAGATCCTTGTCGAAATTGAACTGCTCCACAGGATCGAAAGTCGGCCGGAAGATGAAATAGCGCATGAAACCTTCCTGGAATTTCCAGGTGGAAGATGGCGATGCGCTGGAAGTGCCGTTGCCGGTGATAAAGGAAGCGTAGTCGTCTTCGTGTCCCACTGTGAATCCGGGATAGAGCTGCGTTCCCGATGAATTCACCGGTCCGTGCCAAATCTTATCGAGCGCTTGCGCCTGCTCGGCCGTGAGGCAGTTCGCGCCATCACCCGAAGCGCATTGAATCGTGCGCGGATCAAACTTGCAGCGCCCTGGCGTGGTGATCAGGTCGCCGAATTCACCGCCTCCATCGCGGCAAGCCGCGAGCGTCGCCTTTTCAATCACGGGAATTTTGCTCGGAGGAATCGGTCCGCGCGCCAGCGCCCGCGCATTGTAGGTGTAGGACATCATCAGCTTGGTACGGTCGATCACCGGATCGCCCGCGATGGCCGCGTCGAAATCATCGGGATAGCGCTGTACTTCCGCGAGCGCCATCTTTCCGCCGTTCGAGCAGCCCACGAAATACGAGCGCCGCTGCGGCTGCCCGTAGAACGAGCGCACGATTTCTTTGCCGATCTGCACCGTCACATGCGTCGCCAGATACGCGTAATTCACCTGCGCCTGCAGGTTGTTCAGCGCCCACTGCGCGTCAAGAGAATCGCCCTTGTGCCCAGAATCCGAGCCCGCCGCGGCATAGCCTTCGGCCAAAGCTTGATCGAGTTTCGGAATGGTTCCGTTGAAGCCCCCGCCGCCCGCGAAGAAATATTTCCCGTTCCACTTCGAAGTGGGAAGCGCCACTTCGAATTCAATGGTCGATTGCGGCAAATTTTTGATGCTGCCGAGCACTTTGCAATATTCTGGCACCGGACCTGCCGCAGGGAAAACCGCGGCGGAAGCAATTGCCGTGTCCTTCAGGGAGAGTTTGGCGAGACTCGCACAATCGGCAGCGCTCGCGGATTGGACAGTCAGCAGCGCAGAAAAAACAAGCAACACCGAGCAGAGCGGGAAATATATTCCGCGGCCGAAAAATCGAAGAGACTTCCCTGCTTTGCGGGTCCCCATGGTGTTTCCTCCATTCGTCGGATTTTCATCCGGATGGCAACAAGGACAGCCGGTGGCGTTTGTTGAGGGTTCTACTCTACACCGAAAGCGAGCAGCACGTTTCCTGGCGTGCCCGCGCCAAAAACATATCCGGAACCGGCAAAGAGCATACCGCCGGCAACAACAGGGCCGGGCGCGCCCATCGATCCGCCTTTGGCGGCGACGCCATTCACCGTGGTGAATTCCTTGGCGGTGTTATATTCCCAGAGCAAGTGACCGTCGGTAGCGGAATAGGCGCGCAGATTTCCGTCCCAGCCGCCCGAGAAAACCACGCCGGGAATGACCGAGGCCGCGGCGTTCTGTCCGTGCCACTGCAGCGAGCTGTGCGTTTCATCCTCAGGGGTGAACCATTTCTTTTCGCCAGTGGCAAACTGAACCGCGGCCATACCGCCATTCCGCAATCCAAAGTAAGCATTCTCATCGTCAGCCGCGCCGCCATAAGTAATCATGCCCAGCGCCAGGTGATCGACGATCTGTGCTTTCCAAACTACCGCGCCTTTTTTATTGACATCGTGCGCCCAAACCATGCCGCTCTTCTGGCCGGCGATCAAAATCCTGCGTCCATCCGGAAGCGTGCGAAGAATCGGGGACGAACCGAAGTCAAAATCCGGGCCAAGTTCTTTCGGACAGTTAGGCGAAAGTTTGGGATTATTTTGCGGGCCACCACAGCCGGAGAGCCACGCATCGTTTTCGGTGTCCTGCACGCTCCACAGAACTTTTCCCGTATCCATATTGATGGCCATCACACCATCGGTGGTCGGCGGCGCGGGCTCTGTGTACGAATCGCCCGTACCGATATAGAGCGCGTGACTCTTGGGATCAATTGTCGGCGTGTTCCACACGGCGCCGCCCGCTGGCGCATAGTGCGGCACGCCATTGGGGCTTTTGCCAACCAGCTTCGGCGCTTCCGGAATGATGTAAGTTTTCCAGATCACCTTGCCCGTTTCGGCATTCACGGCCACCACGCTTCCGCGGAACGTGCAGCAGGCGTGGACATTGCTGAGTCCTGCCGCGCGCTCTTCACTCGAAGAAACTGGCACGTACAAGCGGTTGTTGTAGAGCCTGGGCGCTCCCGTAAGGCGCGCGAGCGAATTGTCGTCGACTTTTATTTTCCAAAGCAGTTTTCCATCCGACGCGTCCACTTTATATAGATTTGCTTTGATGTCGCCGAAGTAAGCGGCGAATTTTCCGCTGCCTTTCATCGGTGCGATGTTCACCGCGGTGCGCACGCCCCCTTCCGCCTGAAACGACCAGTAGACGCAGCCAGTGGCGGCGTCAATGGAATAGACCGCACCGGTATCAACTCCGAGGAAGACACGCCCGCCGAAAACTGCAGGCTGGCCATACACTTCCTCCGCCGCAGGGAAACCGAACGCCCATTTCAGTTTTAGTTGCGGAATCTGATCCGCAGTCAGACCAGCAGCCTTGGCCGGCTGAAAGCGGGAATTCTCGGCGTCGGCTCCCCACCCATTCCATGCGGGGGCGGCCGCGTCAAAAGCCTTATTCGCGGAGCACTGATTAGTCATGTGTTTGGCATCGGCCAGATCGGCGACCCCTACCTTGCGTCCCCCGAGATAGTAGGCGATCAGCCGTTTGTCATCATCCGACAGTGACTGGACGGCGGAGTGCGCGGGAACTTTCGCCATCGCATCGTAGACGGCTTCCGCCGAAAGTTTGCGGAGCTGCATCCCGTCTGGGGCATTCTTCGGCCCGGCGGGATTTCCATGGCAGCTGGTGCAATGTTGCTCGTAAAGCCGAAGACTGACGATGGTTTGAGCCGGAGCCGGGCGAACTGGGAGTAATCCGCAAATGGCAAGGGTGCCCGCAATGCAGAGGAGTCGCTTCATCGATGTGTTTTCCCCCGAAACTGTCTGCGCCGGACCATATGCCAGCTGTAGAACGGTGTCAAGAAGACGACATCGTTTTGATACGCTCATTACTCCTGTTACTCGTAGTTTTACGGACTTGACTCATTTCTTGCGCGTGCTACCCTCCGCTAGCGATAACAGCTAGAAATGGATACTAAACAGGAAATCAGAGAAACCAACAACGAAATCCTTCAGGCTGCAGCGCATAACCCGGCACTCCTGCCGAGTCAACTTCTCCGCAAATGACTGAAAACAATCATAGACGGTACACACGACCCGGCAGAGGAAATGAGCTTGGCCGCTGATCGAACACAGGTAGATGAATTCTCGCGATGTACCGATTCGAAGAGGTATCCCTCCACTCGCTGAAAGGCGCTCGCCTCGGGACGACAACGCAGGAAGCGAGCTTTGCGCGAGACCTTTGGGCTAGCTACCTTGGGAACCGCTGGCGGGGGAGATTTTGACCTGTTCGCCCTGGTCGAGCGAGTCGGGTGGATTAATGACGAAAGCGTCCTTCGAAGTGATTCCCTCTAGGACCTCAACGCTCGCGCCCAAGTCACGGCCGATGGTGAGTTTTTTCAAGTCGATTTTGTTGTCGGGACCGACGACGGCGACCATGGTGCCGTTGGGACGGAACAGCAAAGCGTTATTTGGCACCGAGAGATGCTCGCCGGTGAGCTTGGCGTCAAAATGAACCTGCGCGTATTCGCCTTCCAGGAGAGTTTTTGAGGGATTAGGAACGTCCACTTCGGTGAGCAAGGTCCGAGTGGATGGATCGACCGCACCCGCGGTACGCACTACCTTGCCGCAGAAATTCCGGCCCGGAAATTCGGTAAGTTCGAGGCAGGCCTTCATGCCGTCGTGAATGGAGGACACATTGGTCTGAGGCACGGCCACATAGACGCGAAGCGGATCGGTCTGGGCCAGATCGAACATTTCGCGCACGGAGGTGCCGCCGTTACCAGCGTTGATGAGAGTGCCGATATCGACGTTTCGCTTGGTGATGACGCCGGAAAAGGGAGCGTAGACGCGCTTGAAGGATTCTAGTTCTTCCAGGCGCTGCAGGTTCGCAGCAGCGGATTGCACCATGGCCTGCTTGGCGGCATAGTCGCCGTTGTAGTTGTCCACATCCTGCTTCGATACGGAATCGGACTTGAGCAGGTCCTGGTAGCGCTGCGCGGTAATGCCCGCAAGCTTGACGTTGGCTTGGGCAGTGGCCAGATCCGCCTTGGCCTGGGCCAGTTGCGCATCAACTTCGGGAGTGTCAATGTCCGCGAGCAAATCTCCCTTGGAAACCTGGCTGCCAATGTCCTTGTACCATTTCTTCAGATAACCGTTGGTGCGCGCGTAGATGGGGGAATCGACATAAGACTGAATATTGCCGGGTAGAACCAAATCGGATTCGCCGCTGAGCGGAGTCGCATGCACAAGGGCGACATAGGGAACAGCCATGCGGTCCGTCTGTTGGGCCAGCACGCGATGGGACGCCCGCTTTTGCGAGGAGCTGTAGAGCGCTAGAACGGCGAACACCACGAACAAAATCACAAACCACTTCAGTAGCGGACCTCTCCCGCCTGAGGGACCATCCGAAGGCGGACCGCCAATGCCATGAACCGTGCCACGGACCGGCTCGTCAATGGTCGACGTCTCGGTTGACGTGGTTGACGCGTTACTCATTTTCAGCATGCTCCTCAATTAGACCCACAAACGAAATTCGCTAGACAGCTTCATCATATATAGCTTCATCGGCTATATAGCTTGATCGGCGTTGCGCCCGTGAACGAGAGAAAAGATGCAAGGCACAAAAAACAAAGTGGCAAAAGTAGCCACGATAAGACCGCCGATTACCGCACGCCCCAACGGGGCGTTTTGCTCACCACCTTCGCCAAGCCCCAAGGACATGGGCACCATGCCGATGATCATGGCCATGGCAGTCATAAGAACGGGACGCAAGCGGACGAAACCCGCTTCCAGAGCGGCTTCGGTGGCAGTCAATCCATGGTTGAGGCGCTCGCGGGCGAAAGACACCAGCAAAATGCTGTTGGCCGTGGCCACGCCTATGCACATGATGGTTCCGGTCAACGAAGGAACGCTCAGGGTGGTGTGCGTTAGCAGCAGGGTCCAGACGATTCCCGCAAGAGCGCCGGGAAGCGCGGTGATGATGATGAACGGATCGAGCCAGGACTGGAAATTTACGACGATCAGGAAATAGACCAGTCCGATGGCGACCAGAACACCGGCGCCCAAACCCTGGAACGATGAAATCATGGTAGCGACCTGGCCGCGAAGAACCATTTGCGTGCCGCGCGGGAGCTGACCTTTGAAATCGGCCATGACCTTGCGGATATCGCTGGCGACGCCGCCGAGGTCGCGGCCTTCGACTGAGGCATAGATGTTGATCATGGGCTGATTGTTGTAATGCGAGATCAGCGCCGGCTGGATATTCAAATTTACTTTGGCCAGATTGCTCAACAACTGTTGCGGACGCCCGGGACCGGCGGATGAAATGGGAATATTGTCGAGCGATTGCATGGAATTCACTTTGTACTGAGGCACCTGCACAGCGACGTTGTACTCCATGCCGTTGGAGGGATTGACCCAGAACGAAGGATTAATCTGAAAGCTGGAGCTCAGGGTGAGCAGCAGGCTGTTGGCGACGTCCTGTTCGCTGAGGCCGACGGTTTGCGCGCGAGTGCGGTCGACATCGAGGTACAAAGTGGGCGCGGAAAAAAGCTGCTGGATGTGGACATCCACGGCACCCGGTACGACTTCGATGCGACGATTCATCTCCTGCGCCAGCCGGTAGTTTGCCTGCATGTTGTTGCCGATGATTTGCAAGTCGATCGGCGCGGGGACACCGAAGTTCAAAATCTGGCTGATGATATCAGCCGGTTGAAAGAAGAACTGCGTGCCGGGAAACTCCTCCGCCAGCCGCTGGCGCAACTGGTCGACATAATAACCGGTGGGCATGGAGTGATCTTTTTTGAGACCGATGAGGATTTCGGAATCGGATTCGCCGATCACGCCGGAATTGCTGTAGGTGGTGTTTATGGTGCTGTTGAACAGGCCGATGTTATCGAGAATGCTGTCGAGATCGCGAGGCGGAATGACGTTGCGGATCACATTGTCGACATTGTCGTTTTCGCGGGCGGTTTCCTCGACGCGCTGGCCGGCGCGAGCGCGCATGTGCAGGCGAATGAGGCCGGCGTCCACATTGGGGAAGAAGTCATTCCCGAGCAAAAGCGCCACGGGAAGCGAGGCGAGACAGAATATTAGGAACATGCCGACGAACATCCAGGCGTGATCGAGACAGGAGCCGAGGGAGCGCTTGTAGTTATTGCGCATGCGGTCAAAACCATGAGCGAAGCGGCGCTGGAAACGCGAAAAAATGTCGTTGCCGGTGGCGAATTCCTCGCCGTGATGATTCGCGAGGAGGTACATGGCGAGCGTGGGAACAAGCGTCCGCGAGAGCAAGTAAGAAGCGAGCATGGCGAAAACGACGGCTTCAGCCAGCGGGACGAAAAGAAACTTGGCAACGCCGGTGAGAAAGAACATGGGCACGAACACGATGCAGATGCAGAGCGTGGAGACGAGAGCAGGCAGGGCAATCTGCTGGGAACCGTCGAGAATGGCGGTAATGGTGTCTTTGCCTTGGGCGAGATTGCGCTCGATGTTCTCGATGGCCACGGTGGCGTCGTCGACGAGAATGCCGACAGCGAGCGCCAGACCGCCGAGGGTCATGATGTTAATGGTCTCGCCGAGGGCGCTGAGCACCATGATCGAAACGAGAATCGACAAGGGGATGGAGATGGCGATAATCACTGTGCTGCGCCAACTGCCGAGGAAAAGCAAAATCATGAGAGCGGTGAGGCAGGCGGCAATCAAGCCTTCGCGGACGACGCCCTCGACAGCGGAGCGCACGAAAATCGACTGGTCGAAGATTGGAGAAATCACGAGCTGCGGAGGCAGCGACGCGGCGACCTGAGGAAGCTTGGCCTCCGTCTGCTTGACGATGTCGAGCGTGGAGGCATTGCCGTTCTTGTAGACGGTGACGAGCACGCCGCGCTGGCCGTCCAAGCGGACGATATTGGTCTGTGGCTGGAAGCCGTCGCTGACATGGGCGATGTCGCGGACGTACAGGGTGGCGCCGTTGGCAGTCTTAATGGGCAGATCGTTCAGGGCCGCGATAGTGTCAGTGGAGCCCTTCATCTGGACGTTATATTCAGTGGAACCAAGCTTGACGGTGCCCGCAGGGAGGGCGAGATTCTGCGAACTGATGGCGTTGATGACGTCGACTGGGGACAAGCCCTTTTCCTGGAGCGAGGGAATGTCAACGTTGACGGCGACCTCGCGCTGCTTTCCACCAAAAGGCCAGGGAATGGCCACGCCGGGTATGGTGGTGAGCTGGTTGCGGACGAAATTGGCTCCGATATCGAACAGTTCCTGCTCGGAGAGGCCCTGGCCTTTGAGGGCCAAATCCAGAATAGGAACAGTGGAGGCCGAATAGGTGATGATCAGCGGTGCTGAAATACCCGGGGGCAACTGGCGAACGATGTTTTGCGACAGGGCCGTCAGTTGGCTCATGGCCATGCGAATGTCGGCATGGGGTTGGAAAAACACTTTGACCACGGAACGGCCGGCGACGGTCTGCGATTCAATATGCTCCACGTTGTCGACGACAGTGGTGATGTAACGCTCGTCGTTGCTGACAATGTAATCGACCATTTGCTGGGGCGAGAAGCCGCTATAGTTCCAGGCAACGCTAATCACCGGAATATTGATCTCCGGGAAAATGTCCGTGGGGGTCCGCTGCAGGACTAGCGGGGTCATGAGAACGATGATTATGGCGAAGACGATGAAAGTATAAGGACGGCTTAAAGCGATCTTAACGATCCACATCGGCGGCCACTAAATCCTTGTGAGTATCGATTACCGGTTTAAGTGCAACGTAGTCAGACACCGCAACTTTAGATGTTCTGATACAGTGTTGGACGCGCAAAAATGCTGCCGGTTACGTCCAGGTAGACTGATAGGAATCGAGTTGAGCGGGTGGGTCCCACACGATCACCTTCATGGGGACCAGCCATCCTACTATCTATTATTGAAATGAAATTATAACACGCAGCTATCCCCAAGCAGAGGATGAGTTTAATGGGAGACCGCTGGCGAGTGCGATCCGCAACAGACAGCGAGGACCATCGAATGGCGGCCAAGCCGACGGTAATACTACTGATAAGTTGTCCGGACCAAAAAGGGCTGGTGGCGCATATCTCGGAATTTGTTTTCCAGAACAACGGCAACATCACCCATGCGGACCATCACGTCGACGCCGAATCGGGGCTTTTCCTGATGAGGGTGGAGTGGGAGATGGAGGGTTTCCGGCTGGCGCGCGACGAGATTAGGGCGCAGTTCGCGCCGATCGCGGAGCGGGCCAGGATGCGGTGGGAACTCCGATTTACTGACGTGTTGCCACGAATTGCGCTGATGGTCTCGAAATACAACCACTGCTTGTACGATCTGGCACTGCGCGCCGCGTCGGGTGAACTTCGCGGAAAGATCGCGCTGGTGCTGAGCAACCATCCCGACCTGCAGGATGACGTGAAGCCGTTCGGAATTCCCTTCCATACATTTCCCGTCACTGCCACAACAAAGCGCGAAGAGGAAAGAAAAGAGGTTGAGTTATTGAAGGAAGAGCGGATCGACCTGGTGGTTCTTGCGCGCTACATGCAGGTGCTCAGCGGCGAATTTCTGGAGCACTATCCGAACCGCGTTATCAATATTCACCACTCGTTCCTACCAGCTTTTATCGGCTCGCGACCGTACCATCAGGCCTACGAACGCGGCGTAAAGCTGATCGGAGCCACGAGCCATTACGTGACCGAGCAGTTGGACGATGGCCCGATCATCGAGCAGGATACGGTGCGCATCAGTCACCGCGACTCGGTAGAAGATTTGCTGCGCAAGGGCCGCGACCTGGAGAAAGTAGTCCTTGCGCGGGCGGTGCGACTGCATCTGGAATCGCGAATCCTTTGCTACGGGCGAAAAACGGCGATCTTTGATTGAGTTGGGACTAAGCTGGGACTGAGTTGGCACAAATTCGCGCGATAGATTCCAGAGTTTCAGTGAAATAACGCGCTGCATCGTGAACGGACACTCCCTTCTAAACGAGGAGAACCGAGAATGGCAAATGAGAAAGGAAAACCCTTGGCTGGAAAAGTGGTAATTGTGACGGGGGCGAGCCGGGGAATTGGCCGAGCGATCGCGGTAAGGATTGCACGCGACGGGGCGACAGTGGTGCTGGCAGCGCGCAATGCCGAGACACTCGATAAAGTAGTGAAGGAAATTACGAAGTCCGGAGGAACGGCGATAGCTTTTCCGGCGGACCTGCGTGATCCGGAAGCGCCGGTGGCCGTGGTGCGGGCGGCCGTTCAGGCGTATGGGAGGATCGACAGCGTCGTTAATAATGCGGGTGCGACAAAACATGGCGATTTTTTCGAATTAACAGAAGCGGATTGGACGGACGGATTCGCTCTGAAGTTCTTTTCGGCCGTGCGGCTTTCGCGCGCTGCGTGGCCGTATTTGAAGGAGACGGGCGGCTCGGTGCTGAACATCGTGGGGACGGGCGGGCGGACACCAGGCGCCAGTTTCACGATCGGGGGGTCAGTAAACGGTGCGTGCCTTTCGTTCATGAAGGCGCTGGCGGACATTGGAATCCGAGACGGCGTGCAGGTAAACGCAATTAATCCTGGATGGGTGCGCACGGATCGCATGCGGCAACTGCTGGAGAAAGAAGCGGCGGAACACGGCGGAAATCTGGAAGCGGCGGCAGAGGAAGTGGCGCGCAAAGCGAATATCGTGCGCATGGGCATACCAGAAGATATCGCCAATATGGCGGCTTATATGCTTTCGCCTGATTCGCGGCTGATGCAGGGCGCGATGGTAGATTTGGATGGCGGCATGACCAAGACGCTGTAGCGAAAGCGAGAACTGTATTCAGGGCCGCTGAAAGTAAGCAGTAAGGGCCAAGGCAACGATCGCGGAGATGGCCATGGCAAGCACGATGATCCAAATTGCCGCTTTCCGCTCGCGGGCTCTTTCGCGTTCGCGCGGCGAATCGGTATTTAGAGGATCGTTTGGCGAGGGCATTACCACATTCTACAGGCTATCCAGCTATCTCGATAATTGCTTGAACTCCGCGGGAAGGAAAAATCGAAGAGAGATTCTTCGATTCCCTCCAATCGCTTGACGGCGCAAAACAAATGCAGATCCCTCGACTGCGTTCTGGCAACCCTGCGGATCGCCTCGCTTCACTCGGGACGCCAACGCGCAACCGAACTCCAAGTTGAGACACAAGAGAGATTCCTCATCGCGCTTTCGCGGCAGGTTCGACCGCGAACTTGTCCACCGCGGCCCTAACCGGGTCGCAAAACGCTCGCTTCGGAATGACAGGCATCGTGTAGGAAGCCTGGGGCTAAGTTCCCACGCGCAGGGATCGAGTGAGATTCTTCAGGGTGGCGAGAGCCGAGAAAGCCGCCAATTGAGACGTGCGCGGATTGGATTTCGAGGGGACATTCTCGACATCAACCGAAAGGCGGCCAAATTCGCCGAACACCCTGATTTCGTGGACGTTCTTGCTGCCACCCGGGACAGCAACGACCCGGACGCAAACAGGAACATTGCGGTCCACGGCGAGGCGCAAAGAAGCAGCGACATTTGAAGTAGTCGGGAAAGCACGAGCGGCTTCTTCGGCGGTACCTTCGAAGATGACCGTTTCCTCCGAGAGACCATCGAGCTGAACGCAGTGCTCGACGACATATTTCGTGCCGCGCAACGCGGCAAGGGGTTTGCGGCTGGTGAGCATGGCCGACTGCACGGAACCCATGCAAGCGGACTTGATTCCGTCGAGACCGGCAATGGCACCTGAGGGAACGTAGATTCGACATCTCTTCTCTTCGGCCTGACGGAACCAATCTTCATGCCCCAACAATCCGCCCACACTCATGATGAGGACGTCGCGCGAAGCGGACATCGCCTTGGGGACGAATTCCCGCAAAGCCTCCTGGCTGGCCGCTTCCACCACGAGATCACTGCGCTGAATCAATTCATGAAGCGGAAGAAGACGCGGAGGAGAAGAGAGAGTCGAGGCAAAGGATTCGGCTCTCTCAGTATCCTTATCGGCAAGACCGACGAGTTGGGCATCGATCTGGGCAGCAGCGACAGCGGTAGCAATGGTTTGGCCGATTGCGCCGACACCGAAAATTCCAATGCGGAGTACGGGAAGATTGTTCACGCCAGCTCCAACATGCGATCGATGGCGCGACGCGCGTTGCGGGCGATGTCTTCGGGAACCGTGACTTGCGGAGACATGGTTTCCAAAGAATGGATCACGCGATCGAGAGTAATGGTTTTCATGAAAGCGCAAATGGCTTCCCGGTTGACAGGATAGAAATTCTTCTCCGGGAACTTCTTCCCGAGCTGATGCATGATGCCGAGTTCGGTGCCGATAGCGAATTCGTTGGCGGGAGACTGGCCGATGTGGCGAAGCATCCCTTCAGTAGAAAGGAAGAAGGTGCGATCCTGAGGCAGCGAACCATCGGCAGCCTTGGCCATGCAGGAGCTGACGCAACCGCATTCCGGATGCAAGAGAAGCTCGACATCGGGATGCTCGTCCATTAGCTCGACGACATCGTCGGGACGGATGGTTTTGTGGACGTGACAATACCCGGGATACGCGACGATGTTGCTGCGCCCGGTTTGTCGAGCGACGACGCTAGCCAGGAATTTGTCCGGTAAAAACAGGATGGGCAAGTCAGGAGAAATCGCGCTGACAACTTTCGCGGCATTGGCCGAGGTGCAGCAATAATCGCTTTCGGCTTTCACCGCAGCGGAAGTGTTGACATAGGCCACAACCACAGCATTGGGCAACTTCGCCTTCCACTTGCGGAGCTCCTCGACGGTGACGGAAGCCGCGAGCGAGCAGCCGGCGCGAAGGTCGGGCAGCAGGACCTTTTTGTCGGGACAAAGAATAGCGGCGGTTTCGGCCATGAAATGAACGCCGCAAAAGACGATAACATCAGCGGTGGTTTTTGAGGCGGCCTGGGAGAGTTTGAGGGAATCGGCAACGGCGTCGGCTACCTCCTGGACTTCCGGGCGCTGATAGTGATGTGCTAACAGGACGGCGTTGCGCTCGACGCAGAGCTCGCGAACGCGCTGCTGCTTTTTGCGTATATCTTCCGGCGTATCCTGGATGGTCTCCACCGGGGGCACGGTATAGCGCGTTTCGAAATTCTGCTGCAAAACTTCCATTTCTGACATGGTGTTCCTCTCCTGATTGCGACCGAAGTGAATTATGAAATTCTTTGGCACAAGTCGAGCGCTTGCACAGAGTGAGTCAACTCTCCTACGGAGATCGCGTCCACTCCGGTGTCCGCGTAAGACTCGATATTTTTCTGGCTGATTCCGCCACTGGCCTCGATGAGGACGTAATCCCACAAACGCTCGCGACGAAGCGAATCGATGATGGAAGTGATTTCGCGCGGCTCGAAATTATCGAGCAAGAGCAAAGAGGGATAGCGTTCGCCCGATTCCT
Source organism: Candidatus Acidiferrales bacterium (assembly GCA_035551975.1). Lineage (GTDB taxonomy): Bacteria > Acidobacteriota > Terriglobia > Acidiferrales > UBA7541 > Palsa-295. Next base: position 32,721 of record DASZMG010000066.1, read on the forward strand.
TCTGCAGTTTGCGAAAGGAATCGGCGGCGCGGAGCGCAGCGCCTTCTCCGCGCACTTCAATCTCGATGAATGCAGCTTCGTGGCGATGATTCCAAGCGCGTGTCAAAGCGACCGGGACGGCATCTTCTTCGCGCCGCGAAATCAGCGCGAGATGGTTGTTCTTGATCAAAATGGCGTCGGCCAGTCCGAGGCGGTGCGTGCCGCCACGGCCGAGGTGCACGGCACGCTTGTCCAAAAGTCCCCAGACGGTCTTGCGCGTGGCGACGATGCGAATGGAAGGGCAGCGCGCGGCGGCGCGCTCCTGAAGGCAACGGGTGCGGGTGGCAATGCCGCACATGCGCTGCAGCAGATTCAATCCTACGCGTTCGAGCGATAACAACTGATTCTGCTCGCCCTCCAAGTGAAGAAGGGTGTCTCCAGGCTGAAAGGTATCGCCGTCATTCTTGCCAGACCGTACGGAAATGCTGTGCGCCTTGGCTAAACTGGCGAACTCTTCACAGCCCGCGGCGATGCCAGGTTCGCGCGCCAAAATGATGGCGGAAGTTTTCCGGCTTTGGAGTTCCAGCGCGGCGACGGTCAAATCTTTGGGGGTGAGATCGACGCGCAGCCAGGATTCAGTGAGGATCCGGACTTCGCAGGCGTAGTCCGGATTTTGAAGCGTGAGGCCAGCGCCGCGAAAGAGCGCGGATTCGACTTGTTGCTCGCGTGTGGTCAGGGTGTTCATGGACGACTCGGATCAGTGCAGCAAAAACCCTCGCGAGCGCAGCGTGGCCCGAGCCCGATTGATAAGATCTTCGCGGGGGGCCTCCACAGTGTGCAGATGGACGCCCCCGGTGAGAGACAGCAAGAGCATGGCTTTTGTTTGGCGAACGCGATCCAGAAAATCCTGCAAGTCCACACGTGAACGGATCATCAGGGATCCGCGCAACTCGCCGTAAAGCGGGTGCTCGACCATCACGTCAAGAACATGAACACCGTGATCGACCAAAATCTGAAGCTCTTCTTCAGTGCGTTCGGGAGCGTGACGGCAGGCCAGAATTGCGCGCACGTTATGAGAACCGTTTTCCGGGAGACGATATCCTTGCGGCGTAGCGACGATTTCGGTGCCCGAAGCGCGCAGGATGGCAATATCCTGCACCACGCACTGGCGGCTGACACGAAAGTGCGCGGCGATGTCACTGCCTTGGACGGGAGCGCGCCGGTTGCGCATCCATTCAACAATGCGCTTGCGGCGCTTATCGGCGGCGTCCGGCCTGGGCGAATGCGTCTTCGCACTTCGTGCTGGGCGATGTGAAGTGGTGCTAGGCATCTGTCTTGTCATCTGACTAATGCAATTACAATGCTAGCACAAATTATGGGATATACGCGCGAAAGCGGATTCACGGAGGCATTCGCGCAGGAGCGCGGAGCGAGGCTTCGAAGGCTTCTTCGGTGCAGCTGAAGAGCCTATGTGAGAACCTTAACTCGGCGCCTCGACGGTAAAAACCCGCTCTGAAGCGCGATGCTTTTCGGCACGGCTGACGAGAGCAGCTCCGGACTTTCAGTGAACCGCTGCAGAGTTGCAGCCCCGCGGTGTTCGCGAGAGCAGGAAAGATTACTGCACAGGGGCGTAATAGCCTTTGCGAGCCAGAACTTTAGAATCAGGACGCGACACTTCGACTTTCAGCTTGCGGAACGTTCCATCCTTCTTGGTGTTGGTGGGGTAGTAGCCGAGGACAAACTGGGAGCGCAATTCTTCGGAAATCAAGGCAAACGCGCCCTCGAGATTCTTCTCGCTCTTGATTTCAACTTCGCGGCCGCCGGTTTCGTCGGCCATCTTTCTGGCCACGCTCGATCCGTTATAGCCCATGCCCATGTTGAAGTAGAAGGGTTCGTCCGAGAGGCGGAGGAAATGAATTACGGCGTCGGCGCGCTGCGCGGCTTCGACCGAATCATTGAGGCTTACCTTGCTGCCAGTGTCTTCGGCGTCAGAGAGAACCACGACGGCTTTGCGCCCTGCTTCAGTGGCGAGTTCATCATGACAAGCCAAGTAGACGGCGTCATAGAGGTTGGTGCCCCCCGCACTCGAGTTGGGAATTGTTCCAGGAGTGACGACGCCACCGGCTGAGACGGCGCTAATGCGCGCGCGATGAATGCCCTCTTCCAATACTTCAGGATCCTCGGTGAAGTCGGCCAAGAGGTTGACGTCAAAGTCGAAGCTGATGACGATCGCTTCATCTTTGTTGGTGTGCATAACCGTGCGAACGAAACGGGATGCCGCGTCCTGCTCGGCACCGAGGATATTCTGCATGCTGCCGCTGGTATCCATGAGGATGGCGAGGGTGATAGGGAGATTGGTGTCTTTGTTGAAGTAGGCGATTTTCTGTTCGACGCCATCTTCGTAAATCTTAAAGTCGTCCTGCCTCAGGTCCGTGACGATGCCGTTCTTCTTGTCTCGGACAGTGGCAAAAACGTTTACGAGGTTGGTCTGGACCTTGAGGGTTTGCGACGATTCGGGAGGCTGCTGCTGATCGTTTTGAGCGAATGAAGTTGGCGGCAAGAACGACGAACGAGCAGCGGCACGCGGCGCGCCGAAGATCGAGCCCGAAAAGGCGACTAGTGCGATGGCGACCAAAGTAAGCATGCCCGCCACCAGGCTGGTCAGGCGCATTGTATAATCCTCCTAAGAGCGCGGATGGTACGATGCGGCAGCAGGCCAATCGGATGTTCGATGGCCTTTGCGAGCGCGGAGGAAGTTCCGTGCGGCGCGAAAAACACAAGCAGGAGCGAGACAGAACCATGATTCGAAAACTTTTTGCGATGGTCCTGTGTTCGCTGCTGACCATGCCAGCACTGGCGGCTCCGCAACTGCCGCAAGGTCAAAGAGCCCCCGCTATAGCACCTGCACAAAACCAGAACGGAACGCAGCAGGGTCCGACGATTCGAACGGTGACTAACGGCGTGATCGTGCCGGTGACTGTGAAAAACAAGCAAGGGCAGTTGGTCGGCGATCTTCAAAAGGATGACTTCCGAGTTCTCGTGGATGGCATCGAGCAAAAAATCCTCACCTTCACAGCCGAACCGGTCGCGCTAGCTGCCATAATTCTAATCGACAATGACCTAACTAAAAAACAGGCCGATGAGGTGCAGAAAAGCCTGGCGGCGATTTCCGCAGGATTCGGGGCCAATGATGAGGCGGCGGTGGTGACGTACAGCGAATACACCACCGTGGTGCAGGAGTTCACAAAGAACAACGACGACTTATTCACGCGACTGAAGCGCCTGGAAATCGGAGCGCATTCGTCTTCAGTGGCCACGGGACCGACATCGGTGGACGTACCGGTGATCAATGGCAACACGAATCCCGCGACGGCCCCGCCTACGGGCCTGGGAATTCCGCTGCACGGATCCGGACGATACCAGACGGACACGGCGCTGGACGACGCGCTTTATTCGGCAGCAGGCATGTTTCAAGAGCGGCAGAAAGACCGAAGAAAAATCGTCTTCCTGATTTCGGATGGCAGCGACTCACGGCAAAACCGGCATACATTCAACGAAACGGCACGCGAACTGCTGCGCAAGGATGTTTCCGTGTATTCGATTACCGTGAGCCATTCGGTTCCGGTTCCCGTCGCGAAGTCGATCGTCGAACGCGGGCAGAATGCATTGCAAAAATATGCAGTGGACACCGGCGGCGATACTTTTTACGGCGGGAATCAACCGGACCTCGAGCGACTTTATTCCGAAGTCACTGAAGAAGCGCGAAACCAATACACGCTCATCATCCAACCAAGCGGCGAAGACAAGAGCCACGATTTCCATCCGATAGAAGTTCGCGTGAAACGCCCCGGCCTGGACATCATCACGCGCCAGGGATATTACAACAGCGGCATCGGACGTTGAGCAGTGTGAAAATGTTTCGTTATCACAATGCTCACGAAACTTTTTGTGCTTGACTTCAATCAGCGCGGCATTTATAGATGAACCAAGCGATATCGAGCGCGAGTCTGCGGCGCGCTCTCGCGGGGAGAAGTTCCAACGTAGTTCATGCGCGGAACTGATCCAGGCTTCCAAGATTGAGAAGCCTCGAAAGAAAAACGGGACGACTTCGGTCGTCCCGTTTTTTTGTGCGCCTGAGATTTTTTATTACTTAAGAGCCACGCTGGGCGCGGACTGGATGTTGATGAGCTGTTCGTGCGCGGGGCAAATGGGTTTGTAGTCGCAATGCGAGCAAGCAAAACCGGGGCGAGCCAAGAATTCTGCCGCGCGAATCTGATCGGCGACTAAGGCGATTCGCTGTTTCGTTGCGGCCAGAGTTTTGGCGTCGCGCGAGGCGGGAATGGCTTCGTTGGTGGTGAGATTGTAGAAGACCAGGCGAGTCGGAACGATTCCGAGCACTTCCTGCGCGGCGATGGCGTAAACGCTCAACTGCAAATCTTCGCTCGCTTTTTTTTCATCGCGCGGCCTGCCCGTTTTGTAATCGACAATTTCAATTCCACCGTGGTCGATTTGATTGATCTGGTCGATGCGGCCGGTGACGACGATTTCGTGCTCGAGTGGGAGCTCGAAGCGCTTCTCCTGTTGGAGGACGCTGGCAGGTGAGGCGGAGTATGTTTCGTGGAAGGCCTGGAGCTGCTCGCGACCGGCGCGGCGATACTGCTGCTCGTGGTAATCGTCGGTGAAACCAGCAGCGGACCACTCGCGCTCGTAAACGGCAAGAACTTCGTCAAAGCTGATAGAGCCGCGCTTGCGAATTTCGGAGACCATTTCGCGGATGGTGGCGTGCATCACGTTGCCGAAAGTCATTTGGGCGTGAGCGCCGCCGCGAAGGCCCCAGACGTACTGGAACATGTATTTCATGGGGCAGCGCTCGTAAGTGTCGATGGCGGAGACGCTGAGCTGGAGTGGTTCCGGGCGAGGCGGATGAAAAGACTTGGCCCAAAGGGCGATCTGGGAGTAAGCCTTCTGATTGGCCTGAGCGGGACCGAAGAGCTGCGTGGGTTCAAACGAGTGCGGCACGGGCCCGGCAACTTCTTCCGAAGCAGGTAGGCGCACGCTGGGCGCGGACTGCACCACGTCGAACTTCTGGACCTTGGGGTCCATCAGAAAATCTTCGAGGAACGGAGAAGGCTTTTTTCGCTTGTTGACTACGGCGCAGAGCGCCAGGTTTTCGCGCGCACGCGTGATGGCTACGTAGAAGAGACGGCGCTCTTCCTGAATCTGAAAATCGCCCTCCGGCTTTTCCTCCTTCATCAATGCCGGGGGGAACTCGAAAACCGGCGCCTGAGGGCGTGCCGGGAAATCGCCCTTGGCGAGGCGGAGGATGAAAACGTGAGGAAATTCGAGACCTTTGGCGGAATGAACGGTCATCAACTGGACGGCATTGTCGGCGATTTCCTCGTCGAGGCAGATATCTCCGCCGAGTTCATTGAAAAAATTCAAATACAGGATGAATTCGCGCAGGCTGGTCTCTTCGTTCTTGCGCTCCCACTCGCGGACAAAATCGACGAAGCGTTCGAGGTATTGGCGGTCGGCGTCGGAAGGAAGCGGAGCGAGCTCGAACTTGCGGATCAAGTCGTCGAGAAGATCGCTGGTGCTCATGCGCCAGGAGCTTTGGCGCAATTGGTGGATGAGTGCCAGGAGATCGGAGAGACGCGTGTTTTTTGCCCAGGCGCTGGCGCCGTTATTTTCTTCTGAAGCTTCGGAATTCACGAGGGCTTCGACTTCGGCCCATATTGAGCCGCGGCTTTTGGCGGCGCGCTCGGCGAGGCGCACGAGATCGCGAGGAGCGAGCTTCCAATAGCGCGCGGCGAGAACGCGCGCGGCGGCGATATTGTCAGACGGGACCGCGACGAGACGCAGGTAGGCGAGGAGGTCGCGAACCAGGGTGCTTGAGAGAATCGAAAATCTGCGAATGACGAAGGGGATGCGCCTGCGGCGCAACGCGGCCAACAGTTGATTGCGATGGGTGTGCTTGCGGTAGAGCACGGAAAAACTGCGCCAGGGAGCGCCGGCTTCGTGGAGACGCTCGATTTCCGAGGCGACCCAGTGAGCTTCCTCGTCGGGACTAGCAAATTCGGCGACGCGAACTTTTTCGCCTTCGCGCTTTTCGGTGTTGAGAAGGTCCAAGGGAAGCAAGGGAGACTGTTCGTTATTGCCGATGACCGCGCCGGCAACATTCAGAATGCGCTTTGTGGAGCGATAGTTTTGCGCGAGCGAAACGATGTGGCGGTTCTTCCCTGGTGCGGTTGGGAGAGCCGCGAAAGCGCAGAAACGCTTGAGAAAAATGGTGAAGCTTCCGTAAGAGGCGCCGCGGAAGCGATAGATGGCCTGATTGTGGTCGCCGACGACCATGATGTTGCGATGATCGCCCGCGAGGAGCCAGAGCAATTCGAGCTGGGCGATATTGGTATCCTGAAATTCGTCGACGAGGACGAAGCGGAATTGATTGCGGAGCTGGTTGAGGATGGCCTGATCCGTGCGCAAAACTTCCACGGCTTGCAGGATCTGGGCCCCGAAGGTGTTGAGGTTGCGCTCGCGAAGGAGGCGCTCACTGACGCGATAGACGCGCGCGAGTTCTTCCTGTTTGGCAACTTCCTCTTCGGCGATCTGGCGCTCGTCGGATTCGAGGGAGTGCTTGCGCGCTTCGTGCTTCCGGCGCAGGCCTTCGACGTAACGCTGATAATCGTCGGGAGTGACCAGCTCATCCTGACAGCGCGAGAAAAAGGTAACGAAATCGCGCAAAAATTCGGCGGGATCGGACAATCGCCAGAAGTGAACGAGTTCGAGGTCGGCGATATTGCGGCGCAGAAGGATGCGATGATCCAGATCGTCCAGGGGCTGGACGTCGGGATTGACGCCGCGCAGGATTTTTTCCAGACAGAAGGAATGGAACGTTCCAAGCCACACGCCTTCGGCGCGCTCGCCGACGGCTTTTAGCACGCGATACTTCATTTCACCAGCGGCTTTGTCAGTGAAGGTGAGGCCGAGGATATTTTCGCCACTCAACGACGGGTCGGATTCAAGCAGGGTGCGAATGCGCTCGGTAATGACGCGGGTTTTCCCCGTACCCGCACCGGCTACGACGAGGAGAGGGCCTTCGCGGTGCTCGACGGCAGCGCGCTGCTGATCGTTTAAAGAAAATTCGCGAGCGAATTCACGGGGTTCGGTGGTCATTGCGGATGGCCGGGTAGCAGTTTAGCAGAAAAACGCATGGCGAACATAAGGCGAAGACCATTCGAAACGCAATACTAGGTGTTAGGGGACAGCATAGAGGGGCGAGTTTTAGCGCGCGGGAATCGAATTCGCAACCAATTCCGCAGTGATTCGAGCAAGCGAAATGATATATGTTCTTACGGTTGAAAAAACCGCAACGCCTTGAGATGCCGTAGTTCGCCGACACTGGCGTGTTCGGCAATGAAATTTTCAATCGGAGGCATTGGTGGGGGCCAATACGACGAAGACCGCGCTCGTGGTGAGCGCACATTCGGCTGATTTTGTGTGGCGCGCGGGCGGAGCGATCGCGTTGTATGCATCGCGCGGCTGGCAGGTTACGGTGGTTTGCCTTTCATTTGGCGAGCGCGGAGAATCGGCCAAGCTTTGGCGGGAACCGGGCATGACGCTGGAAAAAGTGAAATCTGTGCGGAAAGAAGAAGCCGAGAAGGCGGCCGAAGTTCTGGGAGCGCGGACGATTTTCATGGATGCGGGCGATTACCCAATGCGGCTCAGCGAAAACGCGCTGAACGAACTGGTGCGAGTCTATCGAGAGTTGCAGCCGGAATTTGTGCTGACGCACTCGCTGCAGGATCCTTACAACTTCGACCATCCGCTGGCTTCGCATTTCGCGCAGGAGGCGAGGATCGTGGCGCAAGCGCACGGACACGAGCCGGGACGGAAAATTCTGGGCGCCCCGCCGGTTTTCCTATTTGAGCCGCACCAGCCGGAACAGTGCGAATGGAAGCCGCAGGTCATTCTGGACATCACGCCGGTGTGGGAGAAAAAATACGCGGCGTTCCAAGTGATGGCGGCGCAGGAACATCTTTGGGAATATTACGAGCGGGTTGCGCTGCAACGAGGCGTGCAGGGCGCGCGCAATTCGAATCGCAAGATGAAGTACGGTGAAGCGTACCAGCGCATATTTCCGCAAGTTGCCGAGGTGCTAGAGTGAGCGGACCTGTGGTTGTGCGAAAGATCGAGCGAGCGCCAGGAGAGGTGATCGAAAAGCTTGGCGGCTTGGGCGTATCGACGGTACACGAAGCGCAGGGGCGCGCCGGCCTGCTGGCGTCGTACATGCGGCCGATTTATGCGGGCGGAGCTATGGCGGGATCGGCGGTTACGGTTTCCTTGCCGCCCGGCGATAATTTGATGATTCATGCGGCGGTGGAAGTGTGCCAGGCGGGAGATGTGCTGGTGGTGGTGCCGACATCATTCTGCACGGACGGATATTTCGGCGAGCTGCTGGCGACCTCGCTGCGATCTCGTGGCGTGAAGGGACTGATTATCGAGGCAGGATGCCGGGACGTTCGCGCGCTGACGGAAATGAAATTTCCGGTTTGGAGCAGGGCCATCAGCTCTCAGGGCACGGTGAAAGCCACGGCGGGATCGGTGAATGTACCGGTGGTTTGCGCGGGCGCTTTGATAAAACCGGGCGACGTAGTGCTGGCCGACGACGATGGAGTTTGCGTGGTAGAGCGGGAAAGCGCGGCGCGAGTGGCGGACGCGGCGGAAGCGCGCGAGCGCAAGGAAGCGGAGACAAGGCAACGCCTGGCGCGAGGCGAGCTTGGCCTGGATATTTATGGCTTGCGAAAGAAACTTGCGGATCTGGGGCTGAAGTATATCGATTAGACGCGTGAACACTGGCATTCAATGCAGATGAATCGCATCGAGCGCATTGCAATCATCGGTTTTGGCGAAGTGGGCGGGATTTTCAGCGCTGACTTCGCGCAGAACGGGCTGAAGGTAGCGGTCACAGATATCCTGCTTCGCGAGAACGGCTCTTCGGCGGCGATGCGCGAAAAGGCGCGGAAAGCGGTAGTTTCCACGCACGCGTTCTACAAAGATGCGATTGCCGGGGCGGATGTGGTGATCAGCGCGGTGACTTCTTCTTCTTCCGTGGATGCCGCCACGACCGCTTCCCCGCTTCTTGAGCCCGATCAAATGTATGTGGACATCAATTCCGTTTCCCCGGAGAAGAAACGCGAAATTGCGCGGATCATCGGGAGGTCGAAGGCGAAATTTGTGGAAGCCGCGGTGATGGCACCGGTTTCTCCGCAGAGACTGAAAGTGCCCATGCTGCTGGGAGGACCGGAGGCGCATGTCGCCGCGGAGCGGCTCACGGCGATGGGCATGAATGCGAAAGCGATCAGCACGCAAGTAGGAGTGGCGTCGGCGATCAAGATGTGCCGCAGCGTGCTGGTGAAAGGACTGGAGGCGCTGGCGGTGGAGTGCTTGTTTGCGGCGCGGCGATATGGCGCGGAGAAAGAAGTGATCGCGTCGCTGGAGGCGAGTTATCCGTCGATGGGCTGGGGCAATTCCCTTCCGGATTATCTTGTGAGCCGCGTTGCGCAGCACGGGCGCAGACGCGCGGCGGAGATGCGAGAAGTAGCCGAGGCACTGAAAGATGTGGGACTCGATCCGCAGATGGCGCTGGCGACGGCTGCGCGGCAGGATTGGCTGGTCGACGAAATGCTCAAAGCTGGGATTTCTTACAACGGCAGGAATTTTTCCTGGACTGATCTTGCCGACGAGATAGCGGCAGAAGCGCACGAGAATGTTCCTTCGAAATCAGAAAGCAACAAAAGCTAAAAATGAGCGAGACATCTTCTACGGCTGAACCCATCTGGGATTTGGCGCATCTGGGCCACCTGGAACTACTCACACCAAAACCGGAAGAGAGCCTGAGATTTTTCGTCGACGTGCTGGGAATGACGGAAACGGCGCGCCAGGGCGAGTCCGTGTATCTGCGCGGGTGGGACGATTACGAGCACCACACGCTGAAACTGACGGCGTCCAAAACCACCGGCATGCGCCATATGGCGTTTCGAGCGCGCAGCCAGCAAGCGCTGGAGCGTCGAGTGGCGGAGCTGAAAGACACGCAATACGCGTGCGGGTGGACGGATGGAGATGTGGGACACGGACCCGCTTTTTCTTTTCATGATCCCGACGGACATTTGGTTGAAATTTACTACGAGACGGAGTGGTACAAGGCGCCGCCGGAATTGCGCCCGGCACTGAAGAATCAAGCGCAGCGATTCCCTGCACGCGGGGCCAACGTGCGGCGTCTCGATCATCTGAATTGCCTGGCGGTGGACATAAAAGCGAATCGAATCTTTTTCCAGGACTACCTAGGCTGCCGTTTGACCGAACAAATCGTGTTGAACGACGGGACCGAGGCAGGCATGTGGATGACGGTGAGCAATAAAACGTACGACTTCGCTTACACACGCGACCACACGCGCACGCCCGGACGATTTCATCACCTGACCTATGCGGTGGATAGCCGCGAGGAAGTTTTACGAGCGGCCGACATTTGCCTGGAAAATGGCGTTTATATCGAAACCGGCCCTCATAAGCACGCGATCCAGCAGACATTCTTTCTTTATGTTTACGAGCCGGGAGGAGACCGCGTGGAAATAGCGAACCCCGGCGCACGTCTGATTCTTGCTCCTGACTGGAAGCCGATCCGCTGGAGCGAAGAAGAGCGCAAAAAGGGACAGGCGTGGGGACTGAAGACGATAGAATCGTTTCACACATACGGGACACCACCGGTGGACCAGCGGTCCTGACACGGATTGGACGGCTGAATCGTTGTATTATTTCGATAATGGATAAGACTCAAAAACCGCTGCACAAGCCTGTGACGTACTGGATTGGCGAAGGGGCCGGATGGCTGCTGCGCCACATCGTAAGCGGCCTGGCCGCCACCGGCATGACGCCGAACATGTTCACGATTTTCGGGCTTGCGGTGAATTCGTGGGCAGCGGCGCTGTTTGCTTACGGGCGATTCCGAAATGCTGCGGTGGCGCTTCTTATTGCCGCGTTCCTGGATATGGCGGATGGGCAGGTGGCGCGACGAGTGGGAATGGTCACGGCCTTCGGCGCTTTTCTGGATTCGACGCTTGACCGCTATTCGGACTTGGCGCTGTATATGGGATTGGTGGTTTACTACACGCTTGCGGGACGCACTTTCTATATGACCCTTGCGGCGGTGGCGATGGCGAGTTCGTTCATGGTGAGCTATTCGCGAGCCAGAGCGGAGTCTCTGATTCCCTCCTGCAAAGTGGGCTTCATGGAACGGCCGGAACGTCTGGTGCTGCTGATTCTAGGCGGGCTATGGAACCGCATGGCGCCGGTGCTTTGGGTGATCGCCACGATCTCGACGGTTACGGTGATTCATCGAGTGGTGTACACCTGGCAAGAACTGCGCGCCGGGCGTTCCCTTCCTGAAGCGAGCGTTCCGCAACCCCTCTAAATCTTCTGCTGTTTCAGGGAATCTTCGACAGGACCGGCAACGATGTCTTGAACGCGCTGGCGAAGCTCGTCCAGCGCGGCGCGCGGAATTTGCGATGTGTCGATGGTGTCGTGCAGGTAGACCGTAATTTTTCCGGGATAGAGAATCCAGTTGCCCGTCTGAAAAAATTCGTAGGAGCCGACGATGCTTACCGGCACGATGGGAACGCCAAATTTCTGAGCGAGATTGAAAATACCTTTCTTGAAAGGCTGCACGTGTCCGGTTCTTGTGCGTGAGCCTTCGGCGAAGGCGATCAGGCTGATGCCGGAATCGAGAGCTTTTTTCGAACGCCGGGACATGATCTCAAGGCCCTCGCGCGATGGAGCGTCCGGCACCGGGATATTACCGAAGCGCCCCATCATCCAACCATAGATGGGAATCTTGAAGTGGGATTCAAGTTCGAAACCGCGCAAAAACTGGGGAATGGCGGAATAGACCACGAAGGGATCGAAAATATTTACGTGGTTGCTGATGAAGATGCTGGTGCGAGAGGGATCGAAGCCTGGGGAGCGCTTTACTTCGAATCCGACGCCGGCCAGGCGGAGAATGTTGCGGAAAAAGAGGCGTTGAGGCCAATCGTTCTTGCGGGGATCGACAAAAATTGCGAGAAGAATGAGGAAGATGCAGACGGCCGCGAAATGGATTCCGCTGACGGTCCATAAAATGGCGGACCGCATTTTAAGCCACAGATCCTTCATACGATGACGTCCAAGGCGCCGGGAAGAATTTCGAGGGAGCGGCAGTGCAATCGAAGAATCTCGCCATCGACCATGGCGTCCACTGGCTGATCGAGGTCAAATTCCACTGTTGTGGCAGTGCAGCGGCTGGCCAGCGCGTGATCAATGTGCGTGCCAGTGAATAAACGCGGAAAAAGTGACAGCAATTGAAAACGGCCCACGGGCGACCAGCGAACACATTCGATCAGCCCGTCGCAAGGGTCGGCGTGCGGAGCGATCATCATTTTACCGCCGGTGAATTTGCTGTTGCTGAAGGTGAGGAAGAGACAAGGGCGGCGATCCCAGTCATTCGAGCTGTCGGTCCGGTGAGGAAATGCGCGGCAACTCAGCTCGGCGAGGCGGGTGAAGACTCCGAGGATGTAGCCGAGTTCGCCCCAGCGCTTGAAACGGCGGTTCGTGAGCGCGCCGACGTCGGCGGGAAATCCGAGGCTGAAAAGATTGATGTAGAAGAGTTCGCCACCGGCGTGCTTCAGGCGGATGACGTCGCACGAGCGGGAGCGGCCGGCTTTTAGTGCCTCGATAGTGTTTTCAATACTGCGCGTCGCGAAATCGCGCAGAAAAGAATTGCCGGTGCCGAGAGGAAGAAAGCCAAGAGAAGGACGATCGGCTTTGAGCGCCTGGGGAAAAAGACCGTTGACGATTTCGTAGGAAGTGCCGTCGCCGCCGACCGCGAGGAAATTGCGGATGCCGCGATGGTATGCCTGCTCGGCAAACGCGGTGGCTTCCCCTGCTTTCGTTGTGGAGGCAACTTCCAGATCGATTCCGAGATCGCGCACGCGCTGGAGCGCCGCCGGAGCGAGTTTTCCGCAACGTCCACCACCGGCTGCGGGATTCACGATGGCCAGGAAGCGCGGATTCACGATGCGTGAACTCCTGCGGGGCGCGGTGGTCGCATCACAGCGAGATCACGTCCTCGCGCTTGGCACGCTCGCGAATGTGTTCGGCTAAATCGGCACGCTTGAGCTTCATGGAGGCGGTGAGAGGAAAATCCTGATCCCAGACGAGGTATCCGCTGACGCGCTTGTAGTTCAGCAGGCGATTGTTGCGCTGCTCGACGGAGGCGACGATTTCCGGGGTGATGACTTTGCCAGGCTCAAGATGTATGACGAGAACTAATTTTTCGTCGACCATGATTCGCTCAGGCCAGAGAAAATTCGTGGCGAAGACGCAGAATTCCTTGACCGGCAACCCTTCGAAGACATTTTCGATGTCCTCAGGATAGATGTTCTTGCCTTCCTCCGTGACGATCATGTTTTTGCATCGGCCGAAAAGCTGGAGATGGCCGGATGCGTCAAGCTTTCCGAGATCGCCGGTCATGAGCCAACCGTTGACGATGGTCTGGGCGGTGAGTTCGGGATCGTCGAGATAGTGCGACATGACCATTTTGCTGCGCACGGCAACCTCGCCGATGCCGTCGGAATCGGGATCTACAATTTTGACTTCCACGCCGGGGAGAGGTTTCCCCACCGTGTCCGAGCGAAAGGGTTTTAAATCATTGACGCTGATGACGGTGCCGGCTTCGGTGCAGCCATAGCCATTTCCGACGGCGATGCCGAGATCGTAGAAAAACTGGAGCGTTTTGGGTTCGGTGAAGGCGCCGCCGACAAACAGGGCGCGAAGCTCGCCGCCAAAGGCGTTGTGAATGTCGCGAAGGAGAGCGCGGCTCACTTTGAGGTTTGGCTGCTTTCGCGTCAAAGCGCGATTCACGCGGACGGCGGCGTTCAGCAGCTTGCGCTTGCCCTTGGGAAGCTCGTCGAAGCGCTGGCGCAGCCCGCGTTCGAGGTTTTTCAGAATCATGGGCACGAGGCTCATGTAGGTGATTTTGTATCGCGTGAATGCTTCGCGAATAAATTCGGGGCGAAGAGTGCGGAGATGGACGACGGTGGCGCCGCAAGTGAACGGACCGATGAAGCCGACCATGAAATCAATGGCATGGTTGGTGGGAAGGATGCTGAGATAGCGAACGCCAGGCCAAAAGGGATAGAGCGAAGTGAGGGCGACACATTGGTCGAGATAATTTTCGTGGGTTAGAACGCAGCCTTTGGGCCGGCCTCCTGTGCCAGACGAATAGACGATGCACGCCGGTTCGGTGCGCGAGCGCGGCACAAAAACCGGGTCCGCTGAGTCGCGGAAGTCTTCCCAGCGCAGCGCGCCTTTCAGACCGGCAGCAGCAGGCGCTTCGGTTACGAGCACTACGCGGGTATGCAGATCGGAGAAACCTTCCTCCTGGGTGATGGCGCGCCAGAGATGGTATTCGACTACGAGATATTCAGCCTTGGAGTGGGCGAGCAGCTTCAAGTGATCGGCAGGCGTGAGTTTGTAATCGAGCGGAACGAGCACGCCGCCGCAGAAAAAAATGGCGTAGGCGGAAATCAGCCACTTGGACTGATTGGTCATGATGATGGCGGCGCGCGTGCCGTTGCGAAAGGCTGTCTTTTGCAGGGCGGCGGCAAGGGGATGGGCAATTTCCTTGAATTGCTTGTAAGTAAGGCGGACGTTTTCGCGCTCGCGATCGGCTTCGATGAGGCAAATTTCGTCGGGCCAGCGGTCGAGCGCGTCCCGCAGCGCTTCGCCAAGACTGTTGTATTTGTAGAGATCGAGCATCATTGATCGACCATCAGAGATCGAGCATCAGAGATCGAGCATCAGTGATCGACCATCAGAGGCGCGACTGAATGCGTTCGGCGAGCGTGCGGAAATTGCTGACGCCGGCGAGTTCGTAGTCAGGCAATTCAATGTGGAAATGCTGCTCGATACGAGTAAGGAGATCGAGTGCCTGGAGGCTGTTGATACCCAGCTTCTTGAAAAAATCGTCGTCCGGCGCCAACTGCTCCTTAGGCACACGGAAATGGGTGGCGGCGAGGCGCAACACCTCGTCCGTTGTTTCCTGCAGAGTGCTCATGGAATTGTATCTTGCCACACTTTGGGCGGAATTCTCACGAGGAGAGCCTGCGACAGTGGCGGCGAAATGAGCTTTCAGGGCAAATAAGGAAGCGCTTCGTTGCTTTCGACAAATTTTCGCAGGCCGGTTTCCACGGCCGGCCTAGTAAAAAGTTCGCAGAAGAGATCGATTTCCTGGCGAAGCTCGTCGTAGGGAATGGGCTTGACGAAGCGCTTGGCGGCGCTAGCCGTGGCGCGATCGAATTTCTGGAGTTGCGCGGCGGTGGCACGCGCCACTCGAAGTGCCTCGCCTTCCGCCGCGATTTGGCTGACGAGGCCGACGGCTTGAGCTTTTGCGGCATTGATGCTGCGGCCGGTGAGCAGCAGGTCGCGCACAACGCCATTGCCGAGGTCGCGTTTCAAACGAGGAATGCCGCCGAATCCTGGGATCAGTCCGAGGCGTAATTCAGGAAAGCAGAAGCGAGCCATTTTGTCGGCGATGATGAGATCGCAGGTAAGCGCCAATTCGAAACCGCCGCCGAAGGTAACGCCGTGGACCGCCGCAATGGTGGTCAAAGGGCTAGCGTCGATGGCATTCATCACGGCGTGAATGCGCTCGAGGAAATTGCGCACGCGGGGAAGACGCTCGGCGGCGCTCAGGGTTTCTATTCCGCGGTAAAGTTCGCGCAGGTCAGCGCCAGCGCAGAAACCTTCTTTACGGGCGCTTGAAATGATGAGGGCGTGAGCTTCGTCCTGCATTTTCGTTAGCGCAGGGACGAACTTTTCCAGTTCAGAGAGGCTCTCCGTGCCGATCTCGTTGCAGGGGGCGCGGTCAAGAAAAAGTTCGATGACGCCGCCCGAGAGAGTCCAGGAAATGGCTTTGCCCTTGAAGCTTGTCACGCGGATGGCCTTTGGTAGAGGCGTTCGATGTCGGCTGCAAAACGGGTGCAGACGGCATCTCGCTTGATTTTGCCATTGGCGGTGAGCAATCCATTGTCGGTGCTGAAGGGCTCGTGAATCACGTGAAAGGCACGGATATGCTTGTAATGAGGCAGTGCGGCGTTCATTTCGCTCAAGACGGATTGGATCTTGTCAGCCTGAAGGCCGTTGGCAGACGAAGCAGCGATGAGAACCGCGGGATAACTACGTTGATTTCCGGTGACGACAACTTGCTGGGCCGCAGGCAATTTGAGAGCGATGGCCTGCTCGAGAGGTTCGGGCGCGAATTTATGGCCTGAGTTCAGCACCACCAGATTTTTGAGTCTTCCGGTAACGCGCCATCGGCCTTTTTCGTCCACTTCGCCTTGATCTCCGGTGTGGAACCAGCCGCCTTCGAGGGCCTTGGCCGTCTCTTCCGGACGGCGCCAATAGCCCGGGAAAATGTTCGGACCACGCACGACAATTTCGCCATTCTCGGAAATTTTCATCTCAATACCGGGAATAGCCTTGCCGACGCTGCCTGGTTCGAAATCGCGCGGGTCATCCATAGTGCAGATGGCCGTGGTTTCAGTGAGGCCGTAGACCTGCAGCACGGTTATTCCGATCATCATGAAAAACATTTGAGTTTCCGGGGCGAGAGGGGCGGAGCCGCAGATCAGAGCTTTGAGGTTGGGTCCGATATTCTGACGAATCCTGGGGAACATGATTTTTCGCGCGATCCAGAGATATAGCGAGTCCGTCCCTTGGGCGCTTTCCCCTTTCTTGCGATAGAAAGCGCGCTGAGCGCCACTGAAAATCGACGCGAATATCCCGCCGCGCTGCTGGATCGACTCCGTGATTTTGGCGCGCACTCTTTCGAGCAACGTCGGCACATTGAGAAAATAGTGCGGCGAAGCCAGCTTCAGCTCATCGGAAAGCTTTGCCAGGTCCATCGAAAGCGTAACAATGCAGTTTCGCGAAAGAAATGTGAGCGTGGCGATCCATGAAGCGGCAAAGCACAGCGGAGTGTAATGAAACACATTTTCCGGACCGGTGTGACCTGTCATCAGCAAATCGAGTCGCTGATTGGTGCATTTCAGGATGTGAGTCACATTCCCGACATTCAAAACGACGCCCTTGGCCTGGCCTGATGTTCCGGAAGTGTAGACGATGGTGACGGGATCGGAGTCCGCAAGCGTCGAGGAAGGCAGAAGCGCATCGCCTGAGTGAGCGAAAACTTGATCCATGGGAACGAATGGGATGTCGACTGGTAGGATTTTGCGAATTTCGCCCGCCAGAGCTGCGTCGGAGGCGATCAAAACACGCGGATCCGCGTCTTGAATCATGGGGGAAAGTTCGGCAGCTGATTGCCTGGTATAGAGAGGGACGACGATAATCCCCTCGGACACTAATGCCAAATCCAGAGCGATCCATCGAATGCTATTCGGCGCAAGCAAGGCACAGCGGTCGCCCTTTTTGAGTCCCAGACCTGAAATGAATTGCCTCGCCCGCGCAACCAGGGAGAGCATTTCATGACCGGTGGCGGAGACGAATTGGCCGTCGCGAATTTCGCGAACTACAATCCGGTTGGCGCGAGATTCTAGATTCGCAAAGATGGCGTCGAGGAATGTCACGCGGTTGACACCCCGCTGCGCGACTCCAGTAAGTCGCACAATTGGGTGGATAATGGCGGGAGATATTCTTCCCAACCGCGCATCCCCGTTCGCAGTGGGAATTCGGGAAATCGCCGCGCAACCTGCTCTTCAAGATACATTCCCATACGTGCCATCATGCGGAGATTGCGCGCCACAGCAGTCGCGATCGTGTCCCGGATTTCTTCCTGCTGTTCGTCAAGGGCGCGAAGCGCAATAAAGATTTTGTCGCTGAGTTCGGGTTCATCCACGCGCATCAGTAAATGCTCGTGCTGGCGCTCCTTCATCAAGTTGCGGATGCGCTCGTCCATGGTGACGCCGGCCGAAGGCACGCCGCCGGGCATGGATGTGACAATGGCGTGGAAACGCGACGACAAGACGCGATCCGCGCCGCGAAGAATGCCGACCAGTTCGTACATGTTGTAGGTGTCGGAAGAAAATATGGGACAGCCCCCGAGCTTCGCCGAAACTCGCTCGCAAGCATCGCGATCCAGCATTTCCATCCCGACAAGGACAACGAACGCGTTCCGCTCTTTGCCATACGGACGGACGCCATCGGCGATAGACGTGAGATATTTTTCATACGCGGCGTCGACGTCGCGGCCGGAACGATGAAAATACATGGTGCGGTAATGGCTATTTTTGTAGGCTCCAAAGGCCGAATGTGCGAACCACTTCGTCAAAGATGGCTTTACGGGCCACCAGAACGGATTGATGGGACAGACGGCTAAAACAGTGCTCTTACCATCCCAACCCGCATCTTGCAGGGTCTTGCGCGCATACTCAGGGCCCAGCGGCTCAAACGTCCAGGCAGTATCGGTTCCGAGTTCGGTGGCAATTCCGAGCTTGCCGAGAATTTCCTGCGATTCGGGATTGCGAGTGATCACGGTAGATTCTTTACAGTAACGGCGACACATTTGCTCCACGCTGGAATCCATGACGCCCGCTTCCGCCCCGTAACCGAGACTGAGCTTATTTTGAGCAGAAGCAATTCCAAGGGCGCCGATAAACATGACCGTCAACGCGTTGCTGAACTTGCTTTTGAACATGGAGCCTTCGCAAGCAATCACGCCATCATGCTTGGGAACTTCGGAGCGCAGCATTGGTGGGAAAACGTCGGGAAGGAAAACCTGAGTGGCATCTCCGAAATAACCTCGACTCAAATCGAAATTTTGAGTCAAGACACTCAAATCGATATTATCCTCGCCCAGGACGCGACGAACCTGGCGTAGCATTTCGTCGACGCGCACGTCCGAACCAGTGTTGCGCGTGCCATTGTAGCCTGCGAAGAACAGCTTCAGCTTTGTTCCAGGTTTCCAGGAATGACCGCCACCCAGCAGCCATTGGACCTTGGCAAGTTCGATGAGCCCTGAAACCCAAGCCTCAAGTACCAGATCCATCATAGTTTTGGATCCTGTAAGGCAGGCGCCTGAGCAACAGAAGCGTTCATCAAAGTGTCTTTGGGCAGATCCTGATACTTATAAGAAAAGTTGTTCTCGCGTGCAAACTGCAAAAGAGGATAACAATACCGCGAAAAAGCAGCAGGTTGGCGGCCCATCTCGGCGACTATTCGGCTGTTGTCGAATACCGTATTCCAGACCAAATACGGCAGAAAAACTTTCAAGAGCGTGGCAAGACCGCCGATTTTCCCGGCACGACCGGCCAGAGCCTCGACCATTTTTGACGACGGCCGTTCAAGACTGGGCATAAACACCGGGCCGCGCCTCCCTTGCGCTTTGGCGAGGGAATCGGTCAGCTGAACGAAGGTCTCGGAGTTCTCTCCGGAAGATAAATGATAGATTTCGTGCGCAGTAGTTTCCTTCTGGTGCAATGTGATGACCGAATCGGCGACGAAATCAACCGGAACAATGTCGATCCGGTCGTCGGACCGGAAAGGCAGGGCCGGAAGTCCGGCCAGGAAAACGAAGGCTCGGACCATATCGAACTGATTTGTTTCAGCTCGCCTGCTATCTCCCAGGACGATGCTCGGTCGAAAAATGGTTCGCGGCACGTCAGACAAAAGATTCCGAACCATATGCTCACAGAACTTTTTAGTGCGCGCGTAGGGATCATAGTCGGAGCGCGTCCAATCAATGGCAGTGTCTTCCTGGACCACTTCGTTGGAACGCTCGCCCGCGACGGCCACAGTGCTGACGTGCGAGAATCGGCGCAGTCCGTGTGAATCTCGCGCGCGCATGGCGAGTTGAACCACTTCGAGCGTGCCACGGAGATTTACGTTGAGACAGCTTTTTTCCGATTTGCGATTTAGCGACGCGGCGCAGTGAATGACCGAGTCCGTGGTGCGAACCAGGTCTTTGTAATCACCATCGCTCAGACCGAAGCGCGGAGAGGTGAGGTCACCCAGGAAAATTCTGATGCGCGAGCCGAGGTACTGTTCAAACTGAGGGTATTGGAGATGCAGTTGGAGCGAATGCCAGAGACGAGAATGCCCCTCTCGAGGGTCCCGCGCTCGGACCAGCAGGTTAACGGGATCAGAGTAACCCGTAAGGATGTTCGACGCGAGGTGCGCGCCGATATAGCCGGTACTTCCGGTCAGGAATATAGCCACAGTTGTGAATGAAGAGCGCTAGATTGTAGCCGAAGCTGCGCCGCCGGTTTGAGCCGTACTTTCCTGGGCGACAAGATGGACGTTGCGCCGAGGAACCGACTCCAAGGCGCGTCCTTCAATGAGAGGATAACACCACTTTCGCAGCGCGGGGATGTGCACGTTGATCCAGTAGTCCCACCAATCGAGTGAACGCGCATCATAGCGAAAAGGACCACGCTCAATTTCCGGCAACAATTCGCTTAAACGTTCGATGTTACTCGCTTCGAAAACATGATCGTTCTCAAGAATAAAGGGCTCGAAAAGAGCGATGAGTTTGATAACACGCTCCAGATCGCGTTCCTGGCGGGCAAATGGCGGCCGGATGAACGGAAGCGGTTCGACGGTGCGATTGATCATTTGTATTATCAGCTTCTGCGCGGGAGCGGACAACTTTTCATATCGTGATTTCGACACTGGAATGGCGTCGAATTTCAGGCGCAGGCGGTGATTCAATCCGGTTTGAGCGCGATAAAACTTACGATGGCCCAAGCCGGTGAGTTCGATGGATCGCCGCATATCGCACGGATTGGCGACGGAGGTCGCTAAATGGTAGACCTCCGCGTGGCGACGCGTGACAAGGGCGGCGGAGATCAAGGTCATACCCTTGGCTACGAGATCCACTGGAACCAAGTCGAGACACTTACTTGCATTGCTGGGAAGTTGCCGAAAAAACGTGCCCAACAGATAGGAAAGAGAGGCGGAGGTGTTTATACCCTCGTTCCAACCGAGGAATGGTTTTTCAATCGACGATTCGACGATGGCAGGGCGCACGACGGCAATGGCTTTATCTGGATTTTCATCCAGAAACTTGCGGATGAGCGACTCCGCGAGGCTTTTGGTAAAAGTATAAGTATTAGGCCAACCGAGCTCATTGGCCCGGCGGATGCCCGCGCGAGTTAGTTCCTGACGCAGCCAGCGGTAACGATTTTTGCGAGTTTGGTTCTCGAGCGCCGCGCCCTGCAAGTTTTTTGCGGCATGCTCTTTTTCAGTAGCCAAGCGTCGCAACTGTTCTGTAATTTCCGGCGATTCAGCGCGTGCTTCGGTTTTCCGAATCAGCTTTTCCAGCGAGGCCAATTCCCGCTCCGCATCGAAATCAGGCGCATTCTTCGGGTTATAATTCCTGGAGAGATCCTCCAGGATGCGGCCATTTCGGCGGCCGACAACGTAAGCTGTGGACAGGTGGAGCAGCGCGGCGCGATCGGATTCACCCACAAAATCGAGCACGTGCTTCGTAGCAGCTACGTTAATTTGCAGCGCATCGCGAAGATCGGGATTGAAATCGGTGAGGCCGGAACTGTTCACGATGACGTCGACGTCTTTCTTCAGGCGACGCTGAATATCGGGAGAAAGTCCGAGGCCGGGCTTGGTCACGTCCCCATCAACTACTTCGATTTTTTCGCCGAGGAAGTCGGGAAAATCTGAGCCGTACTTTCCCGCGAGAGGATCAAAGACGCGTGATTCGTCCAGTACCCGCTGGAAACGGCCAAGCGCGGATGTTGTTCGATGACTGCGAACCAAAAGATAGATCTTGTGGATTTCGGGCAAATCCGTGAGTAACGCGGCGAGCCACACCTTGCCGATAAAACCGGTGGAACCAATCAAGAGAATACTTTTCCCTCGGAGGCTCTCCCGAACAGACAATGCGCCAAGTGCACGTGTCGCCCCGAAATCGACAACGGGGGCTTTCACTCTGGGGACTGAGCGATGAGCGGTTCGAATAGCGTCATCCAATAGCTGCGGGTTATGGGACAAACCGAGATCGTGCAGGAGTCGCTCGCGACTTACTTTTCCATCAGGAGACTGACCGCTCAGCTTGGCGAAAACACCGCGCGGCCGGATTACAGGATCGAGTAGACGGCCGGTCGCGAGACCCTCGCGAAAATCCAGCCGGTTCGAAATGATTTTGCGAACACCGAGATAGTCGGCCATCGGTCGCATAATGTGATCGAGGGCCTGGCTTACAAGCACGACATCCGCGCCGGAGCGGACGAGTTCAGTCAAGTTCTCCACGCCTGAGCGGTTCAAGCGCGGCTTCAAAAAATATTGGAAAAATTCATCACCGAGAAGATCCAGGCGATCGCGGCTTTCTCCGCGGAGCACTGTGTGCAGCACTCGTGTGGCAAAAATGCGGTTCGATAAATATAAAAAGGGACGAGCGACGGCCAGCACGCCCATGGTTCCGCGACGCATCCACCGTTCGAGAAAACTCTGAGCGTTCCAGGTAAAAAATGCCACCGGCCGAACGGCGGTGAGGTTCAACAGGCTGCCTTCGACCCGCCAGAAAACAGGTTCTGGAGGCTGCCCGTTTGAAGGAACTAGACCGGGTGTCGTGGTTTCGTCAGCGAGGTTCAAATCGGGTGGCCATATTGCGTCAATTATGAACGTGAACCGGAAATAAGTGGCGAAAGTAACACGGCTTGACCTTGGCAATCAAGCAGTGCCACCCCCAGAGCGCCAAAGACATTTTGAAACATCCGCAAGGCTGAACAGGAAATGGTTTAATGAGCATCGCGCGGATCGAATTCAGAGATAACATCGCGCCGCAAGCCTGGCACCTGCAATTCATTTTGTAGAGTACCGCTTGGCCACACAATGCGCACAACATCCGCCTGCGCCAAGGATCCCATTCCCTGCAGAATTTCCGGCGGCCCCTGGCTGAGATAGCCCGATGCTCCCACAAGCTCCCAGGATTGCCGCTGCCCGCCGGCAAACATATCCACACGGTTCCCGAATCCGTTCTTGCCTCCCGATTCGCTTCTGAACGCGACCTCCACCCATCCGTTCTTATTGCCACCTACGTTTTTTAGCAGCAGCGGCGGCAGATTATTTTGCGTGACGAGGAGATCGGCAGAACCATTTCCATCGCTGTCAAAAGCGATTACGCTGCGCGGGTTGTGCAAGACGATTTTGTCCAAACCAGTTTCCTGCGTCACGTCGCGAAAGCCTTTCAGGCCCTCGTTGCGAAGCAACAGGATGCGTCCTTCACCCGAGAAGGTCTCTCCCACGGCGACCAGATCGACCCAGCCGTCATTGTCATAATCCAATGGAGTAATGCCCCAACCCCGCATCCAACCCGGATCGGGCAACGGAGCGCGCTGAAACGATTTGCTGGAGGTATTGCGCCAAAGACTTATTCCGGGCGGAGCCCAATGAGTAAAGGCCAAATCCATCCAGCCGTCCTTGTCGAAATCGAGGGCCGTTATGCCCGCAGGGAGGTTGGGCATTTCTGTCGCCCAAGGAGAGATCGACTGAAAGACGCCTTCGTGAGAATTCATCATTATCGCGGGAGAATTAAGTCCTGAGAGCACCAGATCTTCGGCGCGATCGTTATTAAGGTCGACCACCAGAGTTCCAATGGAGGGCGCGTTTCCTGTAAGTCCTAAGTGCGCGGTCCAATCCATGAAGGTGCCATCGCCCTTATTTCGCCAAAGAATGTTTCCGAGTGCATGAGCATTCTGCGGAAACGCGAAAGGCTGCTCTGGATTATCGAGAGGAAAATCCGCAAACCTGGTGACGTAGAGGTCTAAATCACCATCCCGATCATAGTCGATAAAGGAAATACCGAGCACCAACCCGTCACACTCAATTCCGGCGCTACTGGTAACGTCCTTGAATGTGCCGTTGCCTTCGTTGTGGTACAGGCGCACGCCGCTGGCTGTACCGATGACTAAATCCAGGTGGCCGTCATTGTCGTAATCACCGAATGCGCAACTGGTCCCTTCCCCGTGGAAGTCAAGTTTCGCGTTCTTCGTTTCGTTGACAAATTTCCCCTCACCAATATTTTTGAAGAGTGCTGAATCTCCTTTGCCTTCAAAATTCACAAAAAAAATGTCGGGTTTGCCATCCCCGTTATAGTCGAAAATACAAGCTCCGCTGCCGAGAAAATTCGCGAGGGAGCCGGACTCAGCGGACGGCCTAGCCGTTTCGTCGGTTTTGCCGCGACCTCTGCTAATGCGTGGCACGGGGTTCAAACCAGCATTGGCGGTTACATCGACGAAATGGACTGGGACCGCGGGCCCGGGAGGTTCCGGGGCCCAGGGCAATTCCTGTACCCGAGAATATTTGCCCTGCTCACCATAAGAAACGCTGACCGGTTCACCGAGATTATCAGATGTGATATGCCGAAACCGGTTCAGGTGAGCCAACGCGGCGTCTATGTCATTCGTTTGCTGCGCGACCTCAGCGAGCCCCAGTTCCGCAGAGGCGTGAAACGGATTGAGTTGGACTGCTTTCTTGTATGCCGCGATGGCTTTCGGATATTGCCGGTCTGACGCGTAAAGAGCGCCGAGGAAATATTGCGTATCCGCATCATCGGGATCGAGCGACGCGGCTTTCTCAAAATCCTTCAGTGCGAGGCCTGTCTGGCCAACTGTTTTCTCAAGCAGGCCGAGGTTGAACCAAGGTACGGGGCTTTGCGCCTGTCGCGAGGTTGACTTGACCAGAACTCTTCGCGCGTCTTCGTAGTGCTGCATATACAAAAGTGCAATGCCCATGTTCATGCAGCCTACTTCTGAATCGGGATCCATGATGCAGGCGGTCTGAAACTTGCCCAAAGCATCCTCAAAATGCTGGCGCTCCATGAGCGCCCTACCGATATTGTTTTGACGGATGGCTTCAACTTGCTGAGCAGAGAGTGTCGGAATGGCGGCGGGTTCAAGTGGCTTGAAAGGACGAGGACGCTTGTGCTGTTGCGCGGCGCTGAGGAGAGCAGATGTCAGTGTCAAAAGCACGCAAGCGGTTAGAACCCGTGGGCTCATAACTCAAAAAGACTGGCAATGTCGAATCGTCTTTGAAGCCGAATTCGTTTCCTAATGCAGCTCGAAACAGAGATGTGAATCAACTAGGATACCGATACGCCCGCCGCAACTTTGCCTTTCATGAAGGCGAGCACCTCGTCCAAGCGTGACATGGCCCGGGCTCCTACGCGCATACAACACAAAGCGGCGCAGGCATTGGCAAACAGGCCGACGCGCTCCAAATCCCATTCTTGCAACAAACCGTAGGAGAGACCGCCCATGAAAGCATCACCCGCGCCGGTGGTGTCGATGACATTGACGCGAAATGCAGGTACCTGCACCTTTTTCTCGCGGCTCGCGATCAAACATCCATCTTCGCCCTGCGTTATGGCCACAATCTTGGGCCCCAGATTCAAGAGCTGATCCGCCATGCGATTGTAATCCGTGATTCCGGTCATTTCCCGGGCGGCCGCTTTGCAGGGTTTCAAGACATCGACGAGCTTCAAGGCGTCGCAGAGCTCATCCTGACGTCCCAGATTCATTTGCGCGAAGAAACGCGGAGTGACGTCCATATCGAAAAATATCCGCACTCCCGCTTCTTTGGCTACCTTCATCGCCTCCTTCAGGGGCGCGATGGGCAACTGCGACGCTTCCGTATGAAAGTGTTTCGCGCTCTTGATGTGCGAAGAAAAACGATTGCGGACATGCAGCATCGATAGTTTGCCAGTGACGTTGGGAAACATGTAGACGCAACGTTCCCCTTCCGGATTAACGGCAATCCAGGTGAGTGCCGAGCGCTCGCCACGAACGATTTCCACACCGGTGATGTCCATGCCGTCATCTGTAAAGGCTTTTTGAATGATGCGGCCGTTTTCGTCGTCGCCAATGAGGCCGAGCCAGCCGGTAGTGGTTCCCAAGCGGGCCACTTGGGTGAGCATGTTTGCGGTAACGCCACCAGCATGAATCTCCACGCGGCTGGCGTTGATCTTTTCCCCCGGGCCCAACAGCCGGGGCACGATAGCGAAAAAGTCCACCGCGCAGCTTCCAATTCCGACGACATCAACTTTGGGTGCCATGACGCCTCTAAAAATGAGAATTAATCAACCATATTACCCGTTCTGGTGTAATCCGCCAGTATCCATTCCATTTACTTCCCACAGACCTCGGGACGGGAGCTCGGAGATTGGCGATTCCTTCGGCCCAGGATATGCGGCCGGGGCATCGGCGATATTCTCGAGACTTCTATCGAGCTTTGTCCAGAACTTCGGGAGGCTGAAGCGATGGATACTTGGTGCGGATTGCGACCCGGAACACCAGATGCGTCACCGATGCTTGGACCGGCTGAGACCCCGGGCTGTTTGTGGCAACGGGCCACTATCGCAATGGAATACTATGGGCGCCGATAATGGCGAAACTGGTGCGCGACTGGATTGTCAGAGAGAAGGTGAATTCTCACACCGAGGACGTTTCACCTGCAAGATTCAACAGCGCAAGACCCGAGTAGCTGAGGATATCTCGGCAGTGTCCAAAACCGTTGAAATCAAAAAGGTACGCGGTTTCGCTGAGGCTCGCGATTCGCAGGCCCGGCGAGAGAAGATGCTTGGCCCGGCGTGGTGAACTGAACTTTATCGGCATCAAGCGAAAGGGTTCTGTCGATTACGGCGTCCAAGGTGGAACCGCGCGGCAATTCCGCTTCGGGCCCTCGCGAAAGCAACACGGACATGATTCCGATGGCTGCGCCAGCACCCGCTCCGATTCCGGCGCCCTGACCAGTTCTGGCAGCGATGGCCCCGATTCCAGCACCCGCCGCAGTCGTCTTTGCAATGGTAGCGACGTCTGACGTTTTGTCGCTGTCACCAGTGACTTTGCCCTCCTTGTCCATGGTCTCACCACCACCGGTTCCGGGTGAGCCTCCAGGAGTGGCGCTTAATTTAACCATGTAGGCATTGGGCATTATTATCGTGGTGAGTTTGAGCATCAACTCACCGCGCCCTTTCACGCGGCCGGGGCGCTTCGATTCAGTGATTTCGCCACTGACGTAGGAACCCGCAGGAATCACTACGCGGCCATCGATCATTACCGGGAAGAGCGTTTCCAGGTAAACAGGATCTCCGGCTCGCGCGCTGCGAGTGGAGATGGCATTGTGCAACACCAAAGGAATGTGGGTGCCGACAGGAACTTCAATTTTCGCGGCCGGGGTGACAGAGGGCGGGCGTGTCGCGGGTGTAGATGTACTCGCCGGAACAGGCTGCGAGTTCTGCGTGGCTGCGGACCCAGTTGGTGGCTGTGCCATAGGACCAGCCTGTTGAGCGAGCGCGGAAACGGCGACGCCCAACGCCGCAAATGCGAGCATGAGCGTTCTTCTGCTGGTCGCGTGTCGAATGGTCATGTATCCCCGCAATTCACAGTCTACTGATGCCGCCTACCCGAAACAGAGATGCTTTTGCCGTCAGATCAGAAAAACCGTCTGGCCCGTGAGATCGAAGCGCTTTCTGCAGCGAATATTTCGACAGGCGACCATGTTATCGATGCGGACCATGTAAGATCGCGCCTTGGCGAATTGCTGCCGGTCCTGGTCGTTCGCTCCGCCGGGAATCTGAGCCTTTTTGGTGCGTACGATCCAGCGCACCGGAAAAGTATTCTCCTGGCGGCAATGCGGACAGGTCAGCGGGATTTGCTTTGTCTCTTCCTTCTCATCGTAGAATCGTTTTTCGTCCATTTTGGGTTCGCCTAACTGCTCTTTCCTGCCAAATGATCCAAGCTGATCAACTGAAATCCAGCCTCTTTCCAGCGAGGAAGCCAATGCTCCAGGGCTGCGATGGTATGGCTGCGATCTCCATGCGGGCTACGGTGATCGCCGTCATGCAGCAGGACAATATCGCCACCTTTGACCCGCTGCAAGCGATTAATCAATCGTTCGGAGGGCTGGGGCTTCCAGTCCCAGCCCGAGGCTGACCACATTACCACCTGCGTTTGCGAATTTCTTTTTCGCAAAGCGCGTTCAAGCTGAGGTCCGCGGTAACCGTACGGTGGCCGCATCCACGGTGTGCGGCCGCCGGTAGCAGATTCAAAAGCGGCGGAGCATTTTTCGAGTTCCCGCACGATGGTTTCGGAGGACAGAAATACCAGCCGCGGATGAGAATCCGTGTGGTTCCCAAGGGCATGGCCTCGACGGAGAATATCCTTACAGATCGTGGGGAATTGGCGGACGCGCTGCCCAATCTGAAAAAATGTCCCTGCGGCACCATGTTTATCCAACAGATCGAGGATGCGCGGAGTGGCGGCAGGGTTGGGGCCATCGTCAAAGGTGAGCGCAATTGAAGCGGGGTCATTCGTATGGCGACTGGTCGGTCCAAATAGCTGCGCGGATGGAGCCACAGCGGCCCAGGAGAAGAGACCAGCACCTGCGCACATTCCTCCAGCAGTGGCCAATCCCGGAAGAGAAGAGATCACCCCTGAATTTTCGCATGTCCTCTCATATTCCGACTAGCGAAAGCCGGAAGGCCTCCCTTGGCTAAGTGTTGGAACGAGTGCAGGTTGTACAGTTAACCCTTCCAATACAAACCGTAAGCGCGCGCATAGACAGTAATGAAATTGACAGATTATCGTATCTTTTGGGCATCGCTCAGGGGCAATCCTGAAGAACGAATCACACGTTTTGTAGGCGGGCAGCTACCCTCGTTCGAGAATTCCGGCCATCTAGAGAACCCGGCTCAATTGAAGGAACTAAATCGCCAGGTCGAGTCAGCGAGAGCATGAATCTCTTCTCCAAGAATTCCAAAAAAAGACAAGAAAACAACGACTCGATCGAAGCCTACACGCAGGCCATCCAGTCGGATCTGCGCAAGATTCAGACGCGCAATTGGTGGTCATGGTCGAACACGGTCGTAATCGTGATGCTGCTCACTTGCACGATTGTTTCTTTCGCGCTTCCGTCATTGCTTCGAGAGGAGCAGCCATTCGCTACAACGAATCTAAGCATCGCCATCCGCGGACTGATCGGCCTGGTGCTGCTGTTCAACGTCTATTCGCTGTGGCAGCAGCTTCGAATTAAAGGCCTTTGCGATGAGATTCAGCAGAAACAGGCGAGTTCGGAAGCGCTGTACCGCATGGCTATGTTTGATCCGCTGACCGGCTTGTACAACCGGCGCTTCGCTCAACCACGAATCGAAGCGGAAGTGATGCGCTGCCAGCGGAAAGGCTCGCCGCTTACTCTTTTGTTGCTGGACCTCGACCGTTTTAAGGAGATTAACGATACGCACGGACACGCCGCCGGCGATACAGTGCTGCGCGCCTTCGCGGAACATATTTCCAGAGCGATTCGCGGGTCCGACCTGGCCGCGCGGTTGGGCGGGGACGAATTCATGCTGCTCCTGCCCGAGTGCGACAGCACCCAACTTCACTGCGTACTCGAGCGGCTGGTTCGATGCCAGGTGGAAATCGCCGGGAAGAAAGTGCCGGTCGAATTTTCGATTGGCTGGAAGGAACACCAAGCAGGCGAAAGCTCAAACGCCCTCTTCGAAGCCGCGGATCGCGCCTTGTATCAGAACAAGCGCGGCCTCCAGATGAACGCCTCCGCAGTTCCCGCATAAGCGAGCATTTAGAAAATCAGCAGATCCATTTGTTAGCATAACCCGTCTGACTTTCGACGTGCGTTATGTCCAACTCACATATTCCCGCAGGCTTCGCAAACTGGCAGCGATGGGCAGCCATCGTGTGGCTTCTCGTTTGGGTGCCGGTCTACTGGCGCACTTGGGGTCCATCGAATTTTCTACAACTATGCGACATTGCCGTTATCCTAAGCTGCATTGGAATCTGGAGCGCGAGCCCGCTACTTATTTCCAGCCAGGCGATTTCTTCTTTGCTGGTGGACGCGGTGTGGGCGCTCGATGCTCTGTCCCGGCTCTTCTTCGGGCGGCATCTCATCGGCGGAACGGAATATCTCTTCGACGGACATTATCCACTATGGGTCCGGCTGCTTTCGCTATTTCACGCAGCGATACCATTGTTACTTTTGTGGGCGCTGCAGAGGCTCAGATACGATCCGCGAGGGCTTGCGCTCCAGTGCCTCATCGCGTTCCTCGCGTTCGGCGCGGCTCGCTTCACCAACCCAACAAAAAATATGAATTTCGCCTTCGCCGATCCGTTCTTTCATTGGGTCTGGGGGCCGGGAGCGGTGCATGCTTTCGTGAATACTCTGTTCATGCTGCTTGTGGTTTATTTGCCCACACATCTGGTGTTAAAGCGCTTCTTTGGGCAGGCAGTGCACCGTTCAATTGCAGAATCTCGGCAACACGATCAGGATACAAAAATCAGCAATCGTGGGCGTTAAACCTTCTCCGTGGGAGTTAAAACGGGAGATTCAGCATCCGTGGCCATTACCGGTCCGATGGGAAGCGTGAGGCGAAACATTGTTCCGACACCATTCTCGCTTTCGACCTCAATTCGTCCGCCATGGTCGCTTATCACAGACTGCACAATGGCAAGCCCTAAGCCGGTGCCATGGTGCCTGTGGGTGGAGTAGGGAGTGAAGAGCCGCTCGCATTCTTCCTTGGTCAAACCGGAACCGGTATCGGAAAGCTCGAGGTGGACGCCGTCGGGGTCGTGGTTGGTACGGATCATCATCACGCCCCCCGCAGGCATGGCATCCATTGCGTTTAAAACCAGATTTTCAAGCGCGCGATGAAGAAGGGTTGCATCGGCTCGAATGACCGGCTGATTTTCATCGAGGTGGACTTCCGGCGTGATGGGCGGGCGGCCGACCGCGCTGAATTGCGCTTCAAAAAGCTTCAGCACGCTGCGTACGATATCGTTCAAATTCACAGGGCCCATTTCGGGCTGCGGCATTTTTGCGAAATCACTAAAGCGGCCGACAATCTTCTTGAGATCGTCGATCTCTGAGAGAAGGATCGCCGTCGATTCGCGGAACACCTCGTCGAATTGTTCCGGACTCTTGGTCCTCGCCCGCTGCAAATTTTCGACGGTGGTCCTCAACGGAAGCAGAGGATTCTCAAGCTCATGCGCCAGACGGCGGGCAATTTCCCGCCAAGCTACAACACGCTCCGCCTGCACCAGACGTTCGCGCTGTTCGCTCAATTGCACGGTCATGTGATTGAAGGTTTTCGCCAATTCACCAATTTCGTTTCGTCCATTGACCGGCACGCGCACCTTCCAATCCCCTTCAGAAACCCGGCGCGCTCCTGCAACAAGTCGTAAAACCGGCCGAGTAACACCCGCGGCGGCCCACCAGCTCAGAAAAATTCCCAGGCAAATACCAATGCCGACCACGCCGAGGGCAAGCAATCGGATTCGCCGCGCGAGCGTAACAGCTTCATATTGCGAGTTGCCCACCAAAATAACTCCGAGCAGGTCCCCTGTACGTCCCAGCAAAGGGAGCGGATGAAATTCCTCGGCACTAGAAGCATTTTTGGTCCAAGAGATTTCAAACCGTTCCTGCGTTGGCAACTGTTTTTCCTGCTGAACGAAAGCCGCGAACCGATCAGCCTGGGTCACCGGACCGAACTGACCAATGAGATTCTGGGGTTGAAATTGCGGAGTGAGATTTTGATAAAGCAAGGCGCGCATGCCAGTCGGCAAGACGAGAGAGGCGAGGAAATTCTTACCTAACTGCTGCCCTCCGACGATGTAAAGATTCTTATCTCCTACCCGAACGGTCGATACGGCCATTATTCCGAGCTTAGGGCCGCCGGGCGTATCGACCTTCATTAAAAAGGCCCCCAGAGAGGTCCAGTCAACCGGCTGAGTGACCCAGTCCAACTTATTACCAGAGCGACCCGACCATTCCGCAGAAGAAACGATCTTGCCATCAGCGCTAACGAAATCGAGAAAATCAAGCTGGCGGGATTGCGCCACTCCGCGCGCGTCATTCACATAAATGGAAACGTCTGACTGCGGGCGACTGAGATCAATAGCCATGCGCACGGTGCTTTCCGCATCGGCAATGCCCTGGACTTGATGGACCACATCCGCTTCCCGGCGGGCGAATTCCTTGGAGAACTGCAGGACGGCGGCGTCGGTGTCCTGGTGATTCAACTGGTCGAAGGAACGACGCGTCACCGCAGTGACGCCAACCGCCACAAGCGCCACGGAGAACAGGAGCGCAAGCGTGAAAAGCACAAAGAGTTTGGTCCGAAACGTCAAAAGCGTTTCCTATTTGATTTGACGGCTTGCTGGCTCATATAGCGGCAATCCAACCCACGAAACAGACCATAGCTACTCACAAATGCCTGTTCCGGTTAGTAATTTAGAATGCTCTAAAACCATCGCCAGCATCATATCCCACGGAAATACTCGATCATTCACGGATTTATAACCACTGTTCTTTAGCGGCTGC
>DASZMG010000067.1:0-57399 GCA_035551975.1 Candidatus Acidiferrales bacterium
CCGGCGGTATGGATGGCAATCACGGGACCAAACAGCCTTCTCGTGGGGAATAGCGACTTCTGACGCTAGCATAGGGCGATTTTTAGTGTCAACGAATAGCACCGGAAGGTTTTAAATAAAGGGTTATGTGACGAAATGAGGGGGCGAAATGCCCCGCTAGTACTGATAGACCGCTACGTTGCGCATTCGATTGCACATAAGTGGCGGGTTGGGAATTGGGTGAGGAAAAAGCTCGCGTGAAGTCCGCCGCGAGAGGTATGGCGCTCCGCCGTCGTATACCCAGCGCTGGCTCGCATAGAAACCATGCGAGCGCGCTGGGCTATGTTATGCCGGCCCTGATCGGGGCTGGCCGAGTTGCCTAGTTGCCAATTGCCAGACGGGCGGCTGGTGCGACCTAGGCGGCTTCGCGGCGGTACAAAAGGTAGGCGCGGATAAACGTGTCGATGTCACCGTCCAGTACCTTTTGCACGTCGCCCCGCTCGACTTTGGTGCGGTGATCCTTAATAAGCTGATAGGGCTGCATCACGTAGGAGCGGATCTGGCTGCCGAAGCTGATTTCGGGCTTCGAAGCGTCGAGCTTACGTAGGGCGGCGCGGCGCTTCTCGAGTTCCACCTCGTAGAGCTGCGACTTAAGCACCCTCATGGCTATTTCGCGGTTTTTGTGCTGGCTGCGCTCGTTCTGGCATTGCACGACGATGCCGGTAGGAATGTGCGTCATGCGCACGGCCGTTTCCACTTTGTTGACGTTCTGGCCGCCGTGGCCGCCGGCGCGGAAAGTGTCGACGCGAACATCTTCGGGACGCAGGTTTATTTCGATGCGATCGTCGATTTCAGGAATCGCAAAAACGGACGCGAAGGAAGTGTGGCGGCGAGCGGCCTGATCGAAGGGAGAGATGCGGACAAGACGATGCACACCGCTTTCTCCGGCCAACATGCCGTAGGCGTTTTCCCCTTCCACCTGAATGGTGGCGGATTTTATGCCTGCTTCTTCGCCGGGAGTGGAATCGAGCATGGTGGTGCGAAAACCTTTTTCTTCCGCCCAGCGCAGATACATGCGCAGGAGCATTTCCGCCCAGTCCTGCGACTCAGTGCCCCCGGCACCGGGCTTGATGGTGACGATGGCGTTCAGGCGGTCTTCTTCGCCGGCGAGAAGAGTTTTGGTTTCGAGCTCGGAGATAAATTTGTCAGCGGAATCGAGTTCCTTGACTAGATCCGCAAGAAGGGAGTCGCGCTGCGCGTCGTTCGATTCTTCCTGGGCGAGATTGATGTAGGTTTCGATGTCGCCGACTTTGGAGTCGAGAGCCTTCGAGGCATTGACGCGGTCTTCAACTTGTTTGCGCTGCTGCAGAAGCGCCTGGGCCTTCTCCTGATCGTTCCAGAAATTTGGATCGCTGGTTTTGGCTTCGAGTTCGGTGAGCTGCTTGGCGGCGTTGGCGACGTCAAAGATAGCTCCGCACGAGCTCCATGCGTTTCTGGAGGCCGGCGAAGCGCTGCTGAAGGTCTTCTATGTGTTCGGTCATGGTGTTGAGTGGTTTTCATTGTACTTCACGAACGCGCGGGGGAGAAATCGGCCCGACACAGTAAAGAGAGGCGCTTGGCCAGGCTTGGATTGATCAGCGCAAATCAGGACATTAGATCAAACCCAAGAAAGATCCTTCGACTCGCTGGCCGACCCGGGCCGGGTCGATCAAAAGGCTCGCTCAGAATGGCGGCGTAACCGACAACAAAGGAAAAAGCAGATCCCTCGACTGCGCTCGGGAAGACAGTCATAAGAGCAAAGGCAAGAGAGATTCCACGGCGCGGTGAAGCAGCAGCCGAGGCGCGCACTCTTCGCAAAGGGCGCGAAGGGTGCGGCACCCGACTGGATGACTTTAGCCTCTAATGCGGCGTTGTGCGAAATGCAACGATTCCCTCAGCCAGGATGAAGAGAGATCCCTCGTCGCGAAGGAAGGCGCTTCGCTCGCTCGGAGAGTGTGAAGTTATTTCGAGAAACGCGAATTTTGTCGCGCAACTCGATTCTTTTCAGTATCGATTTTCGCGCCACATTAAAAAAGTCACAGCCTCTCGGGATGACAACGTAAAAACAAAGCCAAAAGCTAGCGGACTGAAGTCCGCCGCTCCGAAGAAAATTCAAGAGGGATTCTTCGCGCAGAACCGGCGCTCAGAATGACGGCGGAAATCAACAACAAAGGGAGCAACAGACGGCGAAGGCTAAATATCTCGGCGGCGAGCCGGTTTGGCGACGGGCTGCGGCGCGTGCTGCAAAATAGCAACGATCAATATGGCGAGCGAAGCGAGGATGCAGAGCCAGCCAAACCAATCGCCGAAACGCACATACGGCGTGAATCCGGTGCGAAAATCATAAGGCGCGTTGAGCTCGGTGCGAACATCGACGGGCAACTCTGCGACGATGCGGCCATACGGGTCGATCGAAGCGGTAAAGCCGTTGTTGGTATCGCGCAATAACCAGCGGCGATTCTCCACGGCGCGCACGCGTGCCATCATCAAGTGCTGCGCCGGAGCGGCAGAACGGCCAAACCAGCCGTCGTTTGAAATATTAATCAGAAGCTGTGCGCCATTGCGCGTGAATTCCCGAACCTCGGCCGGAAAAATCGCCTCGTAACAGATGAAAACGCCGAAAGTGCCATCCGGCACTTTTCCCACGGCGTAACTTTTTCCCGGAGTGAAATCGGAAATGTCCGCGGTCAGACGGCCGGCAAAACTAAGCAAATGCCGGTAGGGAACAAACTCCCCAAAAGGAACTAGATGAATTTTGTCATAGGTGAACGTGCGCAGCCCGACAGGGTTGAGCAGGATGGCGGTATTGGATGCGTCCCAAGCGCCGTTCGGACCGTGCTTCCAGTCGACAATGCCCACCAGGAAATCCGACGCGGAATCACGGGCGATTTTCTGCGCGAGTTGCGTGAACGCAGGGTCCTGCATGCTGAATGGCGCTGGCACTTCAGGCCAGACAATCAGGCTCGGCCGCTGTGAGGAGTCCTGCGCGGCGCCTACGCTGATGCGCTCGAGTTGCTCAAGTTCGCCCGCATGCAACTGCATCCAATTGCCGGGATAGGACTCGGATTGAGGGAAATCGGTTTGAACGAGATGCGCGACGTGATGGGGTTCTGCGACCGGTACAAAGTATTTCCCGGCGCCCGCCCAGAGGATCAGCACGCCGGTGGCTGCGAGCGCGGCCTTCCATACAATCTGCCGCCCGCTGAGAATGGCGTAGACGACCAGCGAGCTCCAGGCAGCAACGACGAAACTCAAACCGTAAATTCCGGTAATGGCGGCGAGCTGCAACAAACCCAAGCTGCCGCTGGCGGCGTAGCCGGTGAGATTCCAGGGAAAGCCGCCAAGGATCAGGTAGGTGCGGGCATATTCAAGTGCGACCCAAAGAAAAGGAGCGTTGAGGCAGACAAACGCCCAGTTCTTGCCGGGACGAACTTTAGTAGAAACCAGTGCGACGGCCCATCCAAAGACAGCCGGAAAAAGGGCGAAAGCCACGCTGAGCAAAGCAAGAATGCCGGCGGAAGTGAGGGGATCGACGCTGCCATATTGATGCATGACGGTGTCGATCCAGGGAACGGAAAGAGGGTAGAAAACCACGCCGTGAAGCCAGCCGTAAAAAAAACCCGCGCTGGAGCCGGCTCCGAAACAGGCAAGAATCAGCAGGCCAACGGCGAGCCAGGCGAGCAGCGGCAGGTTGTAATTAGGGAACGAAAGCGCCAGGGCCGCGCCGCTCAAAATGGCGAGCAGCGAACGCAGATACCAGGAAAGATCGCTCAATGCTTGATGATAGCCTTGAAACCGGCGCGGTCAAGAGCGGCTCGGGCATTTTCGGCGGCGCGCTCATCGGGATATGGACCAACTTGCACCCGGTAGTACGGATCGCCGGAGGGCGCCACAACGAAGGACGGAAATCTTTTGCGCTGAAGGGCGTCAGCCATGGCCAAGGCGTCGCTCTGGTGAGTGACTGCGGCGACCTGAAGGAGAACGCTGTTGCCCGCCATTTTGGGCACGGTCATGCGAACCGGACGTGTGGAGGGTCGCGGCGCGCTGGCAGCGGGCGTAAATGCCGGGGCTTCCGAGTTGCGGTTTGAAGCAACGATGGACTTTTCAGGTTCGGGGGGCGGCGGCGCAGGGGCCGGCTTTTCCAGCTTGTTGTTGCTCTGATTCGCGTAGAAATCCCATTCGCCAGCGGGAGCCGGAGTATCTTCCTTGGGCTGCGCGCGCTCGCGAGGCATCTCTTGGCGGTCAACCGCGCTGACCACGCCCCGATCGGGACCGAAAGCCTGAACGGACGAGGCATAGTGGGAGCGGCCCATCACATACCCCAGGGTGAAAAACACCGCGCAGAGAATTACGACTCCTACGAACAATCCAATCAGGTGGCGACTTTCCAGCACGCGGTCGCCACGGCTTCCTCGTCTAGCCATTCGTCTCCCTATTGCTTATTTCCCAGCGCGCGCACCCATTGAGAAATCAAGTCAATGGGCAGCGGAAAAATTACCGTGGTGTTCTTCTCGACGCCGATTTCCGTGAGCGTCTGCAAGTAACGAAGCTGAATGGAAGCCGGCTGTTTTTCCAGCACTTCGGCCGCGTCCGCGAGTTTCGTGGAAGCTTCGTATTCGCCCTCAGCGTGAATGACCTTCGCGCGCCGCTCTCGCTCGGCCTCCGCCTGCCGGGCGATGGCGCGTTGCATATTCTCGGGAATATCGACCTGCTTGACCTCGACCTTCGTTACCTTGATACCCCAAGGCTCGGTATCCTGGTCAAGGATTTGTTGCAACTTTGCGTTTACCTTTTCGCGGTCAGAGAGAATTTCGTCGAGCTCGAACTGGCCCACCAGACTTCGCAAAGTGGTCTGAGCAAGCTGCGAAGTAGCATACAAATAATTTTGCACCTGGGAAAGCGCCAGATTGGCGTCGATGACGCGGAAATAACACACCGCGTTCACTTTTACCGAGACGTTGTCGCGAGTGATGACGTCTTGAGGCGGCACGTCGAGGGTTTCGATGCGCAGCGAAATGCGCGTGAGCTTGTCGATGGGAAAGAAAACCAACTGCAGGCCCGCGCCTTTGGCTTCGGGCAACATGCGGCCCAGGCGCAGCACTACGCCGCGTTCCCATTCCTTGATGACGTAAATGGAGTTAAAAAACCAGAACAGAAAGATTACGACTGCGACCGCCACGCCCAGTGTCGGAATTTCCAGCATCGTTTGTCTCCTCAGGCAGTGCTTTTAGCAGGAACACGAAAATTGAATCAGGCAACCACTTGTTGTGAAGGCACGGGTTCTACCTCCAGCGTGAGTCCAGCGATCTTTTTCACGCGCACGCGAGCGCCTTCGGGTATCGCCTGCCCGTTCACGGCGACGGCGCGCCACAACTCGCCATGCACAAATACCATGCCCGGCGCGCCCGGGCCAACCGGCTCCGTGACTTTTCCTTCTTCGCCGAGCATCTCTTCCCTGCCGGTGGAGGACTTCCACTGGTGCGACCGCAAAACCAGGCGCATGAGGAAAATCACAATGACAGCGAAGGGTATGACGACGCTGAGTGCCGTGATCAGGCTGACACCTCGACCAGTAATCGGGGATCGTATCAGCATGAGCGCTCCCAGAGTCATGGCCACCATGCCGCCGACTCCCAAAATGCCGTGCGTTGGATATTTTGCTTCTAAAGCGAATAAAGCGAGCGCCAAAATGAGAAGCAGGATCCCGGCAAGATTTACCGGCAGCAGGTGCATGGCGAAAAGCGCCAAAAGAAGAGCGATTCCGCCAATCACGCCCGGGGCGAACAGCCCGGGATGCGTGAACTCCACATAGAGTCCTAGCGCACCGAGAACCAGGAGAATGAAGAACGCATCGGGCTGCACGATCCGCGAAAGAAGCTTCTCGCGGCCGTTCATCTCGATGGAAACGATTACGGGATGCGGCAGCGAAAGTTTTTCGGTGGCGCCGTCAAAGCGGGTGATGGTGCGGCCGTTGAGCTGGGCCAGCAAATCTTCAGGCGAGTTGGCGATGAGATCGATCAGATGGCCGTCGAGAGCTTCCTTTTCAGTGAAGGCTTTGGCATCGGTAACGGCGGTTGCGGCTAGCGTCGCGTTGCGCCCGCGCTTGGTGACATAGCTGCGCAGGTAGGCGTTGGCCTCATTCAGAATTTTTCTGGCGAGAGTCTGGTCAACCTGTACCGGTTGGCCGCCAACGGCGGTGATGGGCGAGGCGGCGCCGGTGTCGGTGCCAGGCGCCATGGCGTCGATATCCGCAGAAAGAAGAATAAAAAATCCGGCGGAAGCGGCGCGAGAGCCAGTTGGATAAACATAGGTGACCACCGGAACTTTCGAGCTGAGAATGGCCTGAATGATCTGGCGCATGGAAGTGTCCAAGCCGCCGGGAGTGCTCAGCGTAATAAGAATCAGGCTGGCGTTTTGCTGGTTGGCGCGATTGATGCCATTGACGACGTACTCAGCCATGATGGGCTCGATTTCGTCATCAATATGCAGCTCGACAGCGGTTTGGGTTTGAGCAGCGGCAGGCGGCGACGCCAATACAGGTTTGAGGAAAGAGGCAAGCGACAACAAACCGGCGACCGCGCACACGGCGAGGACAAGCAGCGAGAGTCGGCGGGGAGCCATCTCGAATAGATAGTAT
The DNA here is from genome assembly GCA_035551975.1 of Candidatus Acidiferrales bacterium. GTDB lineage: Bacteria > Acidobacteriota > Terriglobia > Acidiferrales > UBA7541 > Palsa-295. The sequence continues at coordinate 6,656 of DASZMG010000067.1, forward strand.
AGCAAGAGTCGGGAAGGGGCGCTGGCGGCTCAACATTTGGCGGGTTATTCGAAGAGGGATTCTTCGCTGAGCCCAGAATGAAGGCGTTCCGTAGGAAAAGGCTGGGACCCCTGGTAGGATCGGGTCAAAATTTGACGCGAAGAGAGATCCCTCGAGTCGCTGAAACCGCTCGCTTCGGGATGACACCGTGCTCACCGATAGTCAATTCGCGACGGGTTTCTGGTTTGGGTCAAGGTAGGAGGGAACCTGTAAGACTTCCTGGACACGAGGATCTTTTATCACCGCGGCGAATTCGGGATCTTTTTCGGCGGTGCGGAAATCTTTGTAGCCGTAATCGCGCGAAAGCTTCAAGTAGTGGGCGGCGTGCTCGGCGTCACCCATTTTTGCGTAAAACTTGGCGAGAAGGAAATTGAACAGTCCGGGGTCGGGTGCGGAACGCTGCTGCAAAATAGCGCCCACACCACCTTTCTTGGTGAATACGTCCGGATCGAGAGCCAGAGCCTTGCCAAAGGCGCCCATGGCCTCGGGGTATTGCTTGTTGCCGTAATAGGCGTAACCAAGATTGCTATAGACCGTGGCAGTTTGCTCGTCGCGCTTGAGAGCCTCTTTGTAATAATGGATGGAGCGGCCGTAGCGCTTGCGCTGGTACTCCAGAGTGCCGAGATTGTTGACGGCGCTGGCGAATTTCTTGTCCGCCTTCATGGCCTTTTTGTAGGAGCGCTCCGCATTGTTCAAATCGCCCAACTGCTGATACGCAATGCCCATTTTGTTGAGAAGAAGAGCATCTTTGGCGCTCCCCTGCAAAGCAATTTTGTATTCGGCTACGGCCTGGGAATATTCCTTGCGGGCCATCTGAATATCGCCACGGGTGAGCGCCGCTTCTTGCGGCGTCATCGTGTGCATTGCCGGAGCTACCGAGGTGGATGAACTGCCGGAAGACGGCTGAGAATTCTGCTGCGCTTTGAGGGAACCTGTAACCAGGAGGGTGAAAAGAATCGCGAAGTGGATAGAGTGCTTCACTTCACACCTAACTTTACTATAACCTCATCATACCACCGGAGCTGCGAAACTTGATGGTACTTGTGCGGTACTACTGTTGCGGCTGCTTGGAATCGTCTGACTTCTTGTTGCCTCCGCCGAAGATACCAAAAATCTTACCCAACACTCCCTTTTTCTTCTCGGGCTGTTCCTCCTGCTGGCTGGCGGATTCAGCCGGCTTGCCGCTGGTGTTGGGATTACGCGGATTTGCCGGCGCTGTGGCATTGGGCGGCGCGTTCGCAGGCGTTGGCGGAGGCGCAGGATCGCCCTTGCCAAACAGATGCGAAAGCCAGCCAGCGGGACCCGACTCGGCTGTCTGGCCGCCGCCGTGCATCTGGCAATACTGCGTGGGCTCGCTGCCTTCAATGAAATATTCGTTTTGAGTCTTGGGGCAGGCAGCGGTGGCCAACTGGCCGGTATCGGGATCGACCGTGGCTTCCATGACACCATCGGGCGGCATAAACGGTTGCGTGTTCCGGTAAGCAGGCAGCGCAACGGCGCGCTTCATGAATTCGCCCCAGATGGGCCCGGCCGTGTTGCCACCAGTCAATCCCAGGTTACGGTTATCGTCGAAGCCGACCCACACAACGCAGAGAAGATTTGAGGTATAGCCGGCGAACCAGCCGTCCCGCGACGTTCCGGTTTTGCCGGCAGCGGGCGCATTGAATCCAAGAGCACGCACGGGATAGCCGGTGCCGTGGTTGATCACATCTTCCATCAGGCTGGTGGTGAGGAAGGCTACCCGCGGATCGAGCACGGGCCGCGATTGAGGCGCGGTGGATTCAACCAGCTTGCCGTCGGCAGTGACGACGCTGCGAATGAAAAGCGGCTCGGCGCGCATGCCATTCGCGGCAAAAGCGGTGTATCCGGCAGCAACATCCACCGGCGTCATTTCATAGGCGCCCAGCGCCACAGCCGGCGTGGCTTTGATGTTGTTGCCCAGACCCATCTGGCGCGCGACGTTAACTACGCGGTCGTAACCAATCATTTCCGCCACTTTTATGGTAGCCACGTTCAGCGAATGGATGAGCGCGTCGCGCACGGTGACGGTGCCGTAAAATTCCTGGCCGTAGTTGTCGGGCGTGTATTCCTTGCCGTCGAAGTCGAAAGTGGTGGGAACGTCGTCCACTGTGGTCGAAGGCGTCACGACCGGCTGCAAGCCCTGGACAGTGTTATCAAACGCGGCCGCGTAAACGAATGGTTTAAAGACTGAACCGGGCTGGCGATGCGCCAGCGCGTGATTTAGCTGGCTCTCGCCATAGTCGCGGCCCCCAATCAGCGCGCGGATTTCACCCGTGCGCGGGTCCATCACCACCATGGCCACCTGGACCATTGGCACGGCCTGGCCCTGCTTCTTCCACAGCGCGTAACGCTTGGTGAGCAGCTTGTCAACGTTCACCATGCCAATCTGCACGGCCTGGGTGGCAGCGCGCTGCAGGTTGGGATCGAGCGTGGTGTAAATGCGATAGCTCTGATCGGAAAGATCGCTCTCGGATAGCCTTTCGAGCAGGTGGTCGCGCACCATGTCGACAAAGTAGGGCGCGTCGTTGCTGCTTGATTCTCCGGTGGAGAATTTCAGAGCGGTATTCTTGGCGGTGGTCTGCTGATCGGGAGTAATGTAGCCATCTTCCTTCATCTGTGCCAGAACGCGGTCGCGCGCCTCTTCAGCGCGTTCCATATGCTTTTCAGCGTTGGAGTAACGATTCGGCGCGCGGATGATTCCGGCCAGAAACGCGGCTTCCCCGACGCTCAGCTCACGCACATCCTTGCCAAAATAGGCTTGCGCGCCCTCGCCAAATCCGCGAATGGAAAAGCTGCCGCGATTGCCCAAATAAATGTCGTTGGCATACAACTCGAAAATTTCGCGCTTGGAGTAGCGCTGATCGAGCTCGGCGGCCATCAAGATTTCTTTCATTTTGCGGCGCCACTCGCGCTTGGTGGTGAAGAAGAAGGTGCGGGCCACCTGCATGTCGATGGTGCTGGCGCCCTGCGCTTTGCGGCTGCGGCTCAGATCGTAAAAGGCGGCGCCGAAGACGCGGACTACGTCAAGCGCGCCATGCTCGAAGAAGCGCTTATCCTCCGCGGCGAGGACGGCATTAACCATGATCGGCGGAAGATCGTCGAAGCGAACGATGCGGCGCTTTTCGCGCGAGCTGTCGAAAAGATTGGTGATCAGCTCCGGTTCGATCTCGGCGAAGTCACGCGGTTGGGAATCGTTAAGCTGCGAGATGCGCGAGATTCCGGAGGAAGTGAAAGTCACCCGAAGAGCGTTATTGCCCTGGAAGTAAGAATGCTGCGAGGGTCGAATTTCGATGCTGTTGCCGTTAACTTCAAGCTGGCCGGGAGCGCCTTCAACCGAAGTTTCCTGATAGCCCGCGCGCAACAGATACGACTTCAGATCGTTCGCTCGCAGAGACTCTCCGACATAAATGCGGCCCGGGGCGGAATAAACGCGCGACGTATTCTGATAGATCTGGCCGCCCAGCCGCTGGGTGATCATGTGGCCGAACTCGACGTAGTAATACGTGAGCATTACCGCGAGAAAAAGGAAGATAGCCAGCGCACCCCCGAGTATGCCCAGGCCGAGCTTGGACGTCCAGAAGCCACGCGAAATGCGAATTCGCAATCAGGTTCTCCGGTAAAACACGAAACAGAGGAAGCAAGCGTCGGAGGCCGCGGCTGGTAGGCGCGACAATCCCGGGCCAGTCCGTCAAGTCATGGCTGTTCCCGGAAGCTCCTTCTGAGTGGATACCTATTCTAAATGGTATGGTTGTCCGCGTGGGGATGAAATTGCAACGTGAACTGGTAAAAGGCCAGGTCTATGGGCACTGAGTAATCCAGTCCCAGATCCACGCTTCCATTTTGCAGGTCGACATGAATGGCGTCTTTGTCAGCCGGAATGCCTAATTCCTTGGCCTTGTTCCAGATGTCATTGCGAACGTCGTCGGCGCTTTTCTTGGGGTAACCGGTCAGGGCAAAACGGGATTCACTCTCGAGTGAGTCCTGAAACTGGTAATTTGCGAAGTAGACCGGCACAATTTTGATGGCGCCAAACGCCATCATGCCGAGAACCACGAGTGTGACGATCAAATTGAGCTTATTGCTGCCGCGCTCGCGGTTTTTGTGCCTCTCACTCATACGTCCCCGCAAATCTCCTTACAGCGCCGACAAGGATAGCTTTCTACACAATGAGGCTAGCACGGGAGCAGGCGAGTACCAGCTGGCCCGAGGGGCAGGTTTTCGCGAGAGTTACCTACTCATAAAGTAAAGATAAGGATGGGCTTAGTACGCCTTTGCGAAGATCGCCCTCGACCTGGCGGGCTTGCCGCAATATATACAGGTGCCAGAGCCGCCAGTTTGCTCGAGTGGAATGCAGCGCATGGTGGCCTTGGTTTCCTCTTTGATTTTTGCCTCGCAATCGGCCCCGCCACACCACCAGGACAACGCAAAGCCCTTCTCGACCGCAGGCTTGAATTCGGCATAATCGGAGGGCTCCGCAGTATTGGCTTTGCGGAAAGCGAGCGCCTTGTCGTATAGCGCCTGTTGAATCTCTTCGAGAAGCTTGGCGACGGCTGCCGGTAGCCCTTCCTGGGGAACGAAAGCCTTCCCTTCCTTGCCGGGGCGGTCGCGGCGAGCGAGAACCACCGAGCCCTTGGCGACATCCTTGGGACCAAGTTCGAGCCGCAGAGGAACGCCGCGCATCTCCCAATCGTTGAATTTAAATCCGGGACTCATGCCTTCGCGCTCGTCCATCTTGACGCGAATACCCGCGGCGATCAGTTCCTTGCGAAGCTTCTGAGCGTTTTCCAGAACTGTGGCTTTTTCTTCGTCCGTCTTAAAGATAGGCACGATGACGAGTTGATAGGGAGCAAGCCGTGGAGGAAGGATGAGGCCCTGGTCATCGCCGTGAACCATGATGATCGCGCCGACGAAGCGGGTCGAAAGGCCCCAGGAAGTGGTCCAGCAATGCTGGAGAACGCCGGTTTTGTCGAGATAGCGAATTTCAAAGGCTTTCGCGAAATTCTGGCCGAGATTATGCGAAGTGCCGGCCTGTAAAGCTTTGCGGTCACCCATCATGGCTTCGATCGAATAAGTTTTTTCCGCGCCGGCGAACCGCTCGGAGTCGGACTTCAGGCCTGGGATGACTGGAACGGCGGCTTCGCGCACGGCAAAATCGGTGTAGACATCGAGCATCTGGCGCGTTTCAGCCTCAGCCTCTTCGGCGGTCGCGTGAGCGGTGTGGCCTTCCTGCCAGAAAAATTCCAGCGTGCGCAGAAAGAGCTTGGTGCGCAGCTCCCAGCGGACCACGCTGTTCCACTGATTGATAAGCACGGGCAGATCGCGATAGGACTGAATCCATTTCGCATACGCGTGGCCGATGATCGTCTCTGAAGTGGGGCGAATCACCAGAGGCTCTTCCAACTCTTCGCCACCGCCGTGAGTCACGACAGCAAGCTCTGGCGAAAATCCAGCCACGTGCGATTTTTCCTTGTCGATGAAGCTGCGAGGGATGAGTAGCGGAAACGCGGCGTTCACGTGGCCGGTGGCTTTGAAACGGCTATCGAGCGCGGCGGTGATGTTCTCCCAAAGGGCCCAGCCGTAGGGCCGCACGATCATGCAGCCGCGCACAGGCGCGTAGTCGGCCAACTCGGCGCGCAATACGAGTTGGTTGTACCACTCCGAGAAGTCCTCGGCGCGTGTGGGCAGCTTCATATCCGCCATGCGAAAGTTTGCTCTTTCCGCGCCGGTTACCCGGCGCATTCCTGCAATCAATCTAGAAGTGAATCAACAGAATAGCGAATCTTTCCTGCTTGCGGCGAATTTTGTAACCGGGAGGGGAGCGGGGCGCTCGCGCCGGTGCGGAGCATTTGTTAAGATGAGGCTCCTATGACCAACGAAACGCGCGAATTGAACCGAATGAGCCGTCCGCTGGAGGAAGTCGATCCACAAATCGCGGAGATGATCCGCAACGAAGTGAAGCGGCAGGCCACCAGCATCGAATTGATCCCATCGGAGAACTTCGTTTCCGAAGCGGTGCTCGAAGCCATGGGCTCGGTGCTCACCAACAAGTATGCGGAGGGATATCCGGGCAAGCGGTATTACGGCGGATGCGAATTTGTGGACATCGCCGAGCAACTGGCCATCGATCGCGCGAAACAGCTTTTCGGCGCGGAGCACGCCAATGTGCAGCCGCACTCCGGAACGCAAGCGAACGTAGCCGTGTACATGGCGGCGCTGCAGTTCGGCGACACCGTGTTGGGCATGAATCTGGCCCATGGCGGGCACCTGACGCACGGGCATCCGCTGAATTTTTCCGGGAAGATGTACAAGTTCATCGCCTATGGCGTGCGGCAGGACACAGAAGTGATCGATTACGATGAACTCGATCGTCTGGCGCAGGAACACAAGCCGAAGATGGTGGTGGTTGGCGCGAGCGCCTATTCGCGCATTATCGATTTCGAGCGCATGGCCAAGATCGCACGATCGGTGGATGCGCTGCTGTTTGTGGATATGGCGCACATCGCCGGACTGATCGCCGCGGGCGTACACCCAAGCCCCATTCCTCACGCGGACTTTGTGACGACCACCACGCACAAGACGCTGCGCGGACCGCGTGGCGGAATGATCTTGTGCCGCGAAAAATATGCCAAGGACGTGGACCGGAGCTTGTTTCCTGGGGGCCAGGGAGGGCCGCTGATGCACATCATCGCGGCGAAAGCGGTGTGCCTGAAGGAAGCCATGGAGCCGGAGTTCCGCGATTACCAGAAGCAGATTGTCGTGAATGCCAAGGCGCTCGCGGCGGGACTGGCGAAGCGCGGGTTCCGCATCGTGAGCGGCGGAACAGACAATCATTTGTTCCTGCTGGAGATTCATTCACGCGGGATTACCGGAAGCATTGCGCAGCCGGCGTTCGATCGAGCGGGAATTACGATCAACAAAAATTCGATTCCGTTCGATCCCCTGCCCCCGATGAAAGCCGGAGGATTGCGTATGGGCACACCGGCGGTGACAACACGCGGGATGCGCGAGCCGGAGATGGAGAAGATCGCCGGGTGGATCGGCGAGGTGCTGAACAATCTGGGCGATGCGGCGACCGAGCAACGCATTCGCGCGGAAGTGGCCGCATTGGCTTCGAAATTCCCGCTCTACGCGAAGCAACTCGAATCGGCGGAAGCTGTTGAGGCGGTGCACCACTGAGATCATGGTAATTCTGTTATGAAGCCTGAAAGAACCTGAACGCGAAAAATAAAGCGGCCCGGGAGATCGCAGAAATCATGGCGCGGTCTCTTGCAAGGTATCCTCTGGCCGAGCAAGAACGACAGCAAAATCGAGGGCGTCTCAATGCGCACAGGCCCGAAGAAAACTCCTTGATGGTTCGCAGAGGCGCAGTTGTTCTCTCTTGAGACACAGCTTTCGCGCGCGCATTCGCCTGCGTATGGAAATCGCTGCTAACGTGAATGCACGGCCGTCCCGATAAAGTAAACGTACAAAGGGCTTTGGTGAGCCGCTTGCAACATACGGGAGCGGCAGTTGGAGCCGAATTGCAGCTACACTCCCTCGTGGAAGCCACCCACGATACAGCGATTATTCTCAGCGAGCGCGATGAAGCGCGCGAAATTCAGCTGTCTCTCTTGCCGGCAGGCACGCTTGAGCATGCGGCCTGCGAGGTGGCTCATCGGTTCTCTCCTTTTTCTGAAGTGGGCGGCGATTTCGCGGATTTTTTCCAATTATCCGACGGACAAATCGGAATCTATGTGGGCGATGTCGTCGGCAAAGGATTGCCTGCGGCCATGTACGGCGCCCTGGTGATGGGCATGTTACGTGGAATTCACAAGACCGGCGAGGATACCGGCACAGCGCTGGCGCTTCTGAACGAACGGCTACTTCAGCGTCCCGTGGCGGGCCGTTACGCCGCAACACTGTACGCGGTTCTTGATCCAAATTCCTTGTGCTTGACCTTCGCCAATGCCGGACTACCCTATCCGCTGCTGATATCCGCTCGCGGATGCCTTCCTCTGGGCCAAGGAGGACTGCCTTCGGGCCTGCTGCCGGGATCGAGTTACGAAGCGCATTGCGTGCAGTTGGAGCGGGGCGACGCAGTGCTGTTCGCCACAGATGGCCTGCACGAACTGCGCGACGCCGAGGGAAACGATTTTTCCTGGGATAAGCTGCGAGAAATCTGGCGGCAATGCCACCGAAAATCCGCTAAGGAGTCTCTCGATTTCCTGTTCGATGAGGCTGTCCGCTTTTCAAGCAACGGGCGCCAGGACGACGACATTACCGCCGTTGTGCTGAAAGTTGCCGAGCACTAAGCTCCCGGCGAATTTCTCAGCTCAATTTCAATTCTTAGTTCTTCCACTTGGCCATCTTTGATCGAGAACGCGCGCACAGGCGGATCCGTTTGCGTCGAGACAATAAAATAAGCGACTTCCGAGTAATAGGCGCGCTCAATATCCCGACGAGAAGGCTCATTCTTCCCGTTCGGATGCGAGTGATAAATACCCAGAAATTCGATCTTTTCTAAACGCATTTGCCGCATAAACGCACAAACTTCCTGCGGAGCGATTTCGTAGTTCGTCGCGGGATTTGGCGCGACATTCGAGGCAGAAAAGATTCGCGAGATGAGTCCGTGGGTTCCTGCGAGCACACCACAACATTCCTGTGCCTCCGCCCGTTTCGCGTGGCTCAGGACTTTGGCAAGAATTTCCCGTTTGATGCGAGTCGTGCGGCTCACGCAGCCAGTTTATATCCCAGAGGCGACAAAGCGGGCAGGCTCCCGAGGAAAATAAAAAGCGCCGCTCCCTGGAACTTTGCAGGAGCGGCGCTGAAGAGGTGCTTGCTAGGCCTTTTGCGTGCGATGGCGCAGGAATGTGGGAACGTCGAGGTCGTCGGGCATATTGTCGCTGACGACCTCGGTTACGTTGCGCATGACCTGCTGGACGAAGTTGGGCTGTTGCGCGCGCGGCTCCACTCGGGCTTGCTCCGGTCGAGGCTGTTCCGGGCGGGGCGCTTCAGCGCGCGGACGATCGACTAACCGCACGTCTTCGACCCATTCGCGCTCGACTGGCTCGCGGCCAACTCTTTCGCGATCGGCTCGCTCGCGCTCCATCCTTTCTCGCTGGGCCATTTCACGCTGCACGTTCTCTCGCTGAACATGCTCACGCTCAAGATTCTCCCGCTGCAGATTCTGACGCTGAACGTTCTCACGCTCAACTCTTTCACGTTCCACTACCGGAGGAGCAGGCGGGGCTACGCGCGGGACCGGCGCAACCGGCTGCTGCGCGAAGCTGCGCTGCGGCTCGGCGACGTTCGTGTGCTGAAGGATATCGGTTTGCGGCATCAAACGCTGCTGCGGTTCGTCCGCGTGATTGGATTCCTCTCGGCCGGCGCGCCATGTTTTCGGAAGATAGGACGGGCGCGACTGGCTCTTGCGCGAAGCCACTTCGCGGAAGCCGGCGGCGATGACGGTGATCTTCACGGCTTCCTTCATGGCGTCGTCCATCACCGCGCCGAAAATGATGTTGGCGTTCTCGTGCGCGGCCTGCTGAATGATGGAAGAAGCTTCGTGCACTTCCTGCAGCGAGAGCGTGGACGAGCCGGTGATGTTGATCAGAATGCCCTGCGCGCCCTGGATGCAGTTGTCCTCGAGCAGCGGGCTGTTGATGGCACGATTGGCGGCATCGACGGCGCGGTTGGTACCGGAAGCGACGGCTGTGCCCATCACCGCGTATCCCTGGCCGGACATGATGGTTTTCACGTCGGCAAAGTCGCGGTTGATGATGCCGGGAATGGTGATGATGTCGCTGATGCCCTGCACCGCCTGGCGCAGGATGTCGTCCGCGATGCGGAACGCCTCAAAGAAGCTGGTGCCCTGCTCGACGCATTCCATCAGGCGTTCGTTGGGGATGACAATGACCGTGTCGACGCTGCCGATCAACTCGGCGAGCGCCTGCTCGGCCTGCTCCATGCGGCGCTTGCCTTCGAAGGCGAAGGGCTTGGTGACCACCGCGACGGTGAGCGCGCCGAGTTCGCTGGCAAGATTGGCGACGACGGGCGCCGCACCACTACCAGTGCCGCCACCGAGACCCCCAGTGACGAAGACCATGTCCGCGCCGTCGAGCGCTTCGAGGATTTTTTCAGTGTCCTCAAGAGCCGCTTTGCGGCCGACTTCGGGATTCGCGCCCGCGCCAAGGCCTTTGGTTAACTTTGCACCCATTTGCAGCTTCACCGGCGCCTGCGACAGCTTCAGCGCCTGCAAGTCGGTGTTGGCGGCAATAAATTCGACGCCTTCCACTTTGGCGCGGATCATGCGGTTGACGGCGTTCGAACCGCCGCCACCCACGCCGATGACTTTGATCTTGGCGCCGTTCGATGCTTCTTCCGCAAACGAAACTCGAATGCTCGATTCTTTTGGTGCCATTCTTCCTCCCCCAGAATTACTGTTCGGATCTTTGAGTTGGTGCTGCCATTATTCTTGGCGTCGCGCTCCAGATGCCTCGCGCCGCTAGGCCCCAGCAAACATACTTTTCAACTTCCCGACCCAACCGCTGGGCTTTGCTTCCGCCACGCGACGGGTGCGCGCAGCGTAGAGCAGGAGTCCAACGGCCGTTGAATATTCGGGCTGAGAAACCTGTTCGTTCATCTCCTGCAAACCGCGCGGCACAGCCACACGCACGGGCAGATTAAAAATGTGCTCGGCGAGCTCCACCAGGCCGCGAAGGTGCGCGCCGCCGCCAGTGAGGACGATGCCGGCAGGAATCTGCTCGATCAGGCCGGAACGGCGCAGCTCGTCGCGAATGAGCATGAGAAATTCGATGGCGCGCGGCTCGACGATTTCGAACAGATTGCGCGCGTGGATGGTCCGCGGTGGCCGGTTACCGACGCTGGCTATTTCAATGGCCGTATCCGCTGGCATCAACTCGCGAAACACGCAGGCGTGCTCGCGCTTGATTTTTTCGGCTTCCGGAATGGGAGTGCGCAGGCCAACGGCAAGGTCGTTGGTAAAGTGATCACCTCCAACCGGAATGGCAGAGGTGTGGCGAACCATTCCGCCGGTATAAACGATGAGTTCGGTGGTGCCTCCACCGATGTCGAGCAGGCAGCAGCCGAGCTCGCGCTCGTCCTGCGTGAGACAAGCCTCGGCAGATGCGAAGGGTTCAAGCACAGTGTCGTCGACGCGGATGCCCGCACGATTCACAGCAGTGATGATGTTTTGCGTGGCGGTGCCGGAAGCGGTGACGATGTGGACGTTCGCTTCCAGGCGATGACCGACCATGCCGATCGCGTCGCGAATATTGTCCTGCGCGTCGAGCGAAAATTCCTGCGGCAGGACGTGAAGAATTTCGCGATCCTCGGGCAACGTGACGCCGCGAGCCGCTTCGATGGCGCGGCGAACGTCGTCGCGTTGCACGTCGCGCGCGCGCGTGCCCGCTCCGACGGTAACACCGCCGCGGCTGTTCACACCACGAACGTGTCCGCCGGCAATGCCGGTGACCGCGGATTCCACGGGAACGCCGACCAGGGTTTCGGCCTCTTCGACGGCGCGGCGAATGGAGCTGACCGCGAGATCGAGATTGACGATTTGCCCCTTGCGCCAACCTTTCGATTCAGCGGCGCCCAGCGCGGCGAATTTCACAATGCCGTCTTCTTCGATTTCACCAATCAGCGCACACGTCTTCGTGCTGCCGATATCAAGCGCCACAACGTGCCGGTCTTTCTTCGCCACAGAACTGCTCCTCGCTTCAGAAACCGCGTACTAAGCTAGCGTGAGTGCTTCGCCGCGCGCTTTTGTGTAGCCGTGTCCGGCTGCACCCGCGCGATAGCCGGCGTGTCGGAATTCACTACGGCCTGACCGTCGAAGCGCAGATCGACCGATTCGACCCGTCCGGCGGTGGCGCGCCACTGCCGCAGCTTATCGATCAAGGTTTCGTACTTCGATTCGAAATCGGAGTCGCCAAAGTGCACTAGAATCGGATCATTCGAATCGCCCCAGGCATCGGCGTTTCCGGCCCGGGAAGCATTGCCCGTGAGCGTCGCGGGTTGCAAACCATCGAGCGTGGCGCGCAGGTCGTGCGGGTCGGAAATGTCCACTTCGCTGACTTCCTCGACTGCGCCCGCACGTGCCGATTCCAGGTCATGCATGAATCCGGCGAAAAGCTGCATCCGTTTTTCGCGATCTTCCACCGGCATGCCCGAGCCGAACCCGGTGACCACCGGAAAATGGAAACGCCCCTGCAGCGGGCGATCAAGAACCACACCATGCAGATCAATTAGCGCCATATCGCTGCCATCACGCAGAAAGGCGATGGGCGTGCGCTCGATAATTTCCACCTGCAGCGTGTGGGGCAGGGCGCGTCGCACGGTGGCCTGTTCAACCCAGGGAATCGACTCGAGCTGGCGCCGCCGCTCATCCAGCGGAACGCTCAGAACGCTGTGGCCTCGGTCAGCGCGAAAAACATCGAGCACGATGGCGCGCGAAACATTGCGATTGCCGGAAATCTCCACCTGCTCCGGATGGATCAAAGCCATTTCCGGCGAATGCGCCAGGAAATGGACACAGCCGTATGTGAAACCAATGCCAACGATGCCTACGGCAGCCCAGGCACTTACGCGAAGGTAGGTCTTCCAGGCCTTTTTGCCAAATTTGCGGCGCTTGATCTCGACGGGTTTTTGCCGGCGAAGATACTTCGGCTCTTCGTCGGCAAGGACTTCCTGAGGGTAAGCTTCCGGCTCGATGTCTTTCAGTTTTGCCAGACGATCACCTCATTTTCAAGCTCGATTCCATAGGAGCCGCGCACACGGTCGCGCACCTCGTCGATCAGTTTCAGCATGTCGTAACAGCTCGCGTGCCCCGCATTCACGAAAAAATTGGCATGGCGGTCACTGACCATGGCGTCCCCCACGCGATGGCCTTTAAGTTTCAGCTCGTCGATCATTTTTCCGGCCGAGGCGCCCGGCGGATTCTTGAAGATGCAGCCTGCGCTTTTCTGGTTCAGCGGCTGGCTAGCGCGGCGCTTCTCGTTGCAGACGCGAATCCCGGCCAGGATTTCCTTGTAGGGCTTCGACGGCAGCTCGAGCTTCACACGGAACATGAGGTCGTCCGGGGCGAAGGAAGTGTGGCGATAGTCGAAGCGGATGTCGTTGCCGCGAAGCGTCTCAATTTCGCCGCTGGCCGCGCGATACATATCCACTTCGCGCACATGCGTGCCGATCTGCGTACCATATGCGCCCGCATTCATTCGCAGCGCGCCACCCACGCTGCCGGGCACTCCGATGAGCCCTTCCATCCCGCCGAGATCATGCTTGGCACAGAAAGTGACCATGCCGCCAAGGTCAGCTGCGGCGTCAACGTAAGCAAACTTCCCTTCAATGCGCATTCCGGGCTGGGTTGAAGGCAAGTGCAGCGCGACCCATGGCAACTCGCCGTCGGCGATCAGCACGTTGGTGCCGCCGCCAAGAAATTTGTGCTGAATATTTTCATCAGCCAGCAGTCGCATCACGTCGGGAATTGTTTCATAACGGCGAAGCAGGAGCAGGTCCGTGGTGCCACCAATGCCGAGCGAAGTTTTCTCGGCGAGCGCCACGCCCGGGCGCAGTTCCACGCCGCACTCTTTTAATCGCTCCGCCGCGTGGTCGTTAATTCGCATGTGAAATTGAAACCCTTGAATCGAGCAGCATGGCCAGTTGGTCGAGTGAGCGTCCAACGCTTCCCGCGCCCACCGCGAGAACGGCATCGCCGGAGCCCGCTTCCTTCAGCATGAACTCCACTGCGCCCTGCAAAGTGCTTGAGTAAATTACATTTTTGTGACCCGAAGAGCGAATGGCTTCGGCCAGGCGCTCGCCGGCGATTCCTTCAATGGGTGGCTCACCAGCGGCGTAAATGTCGGTCACTACCAGAACATCCGCGTGGTTGAACGATCGTAAAAAATCGTCCCAGAGAAAACTCGTGCGGCTATAGCGATGCGGCTGGAAGAGCACCAACAGCCGCTTGTATCCGCAACCGCGAGCCGCTTCGAGTGTGGCGCGGATTTCCGCGGGATGATGGCCGTAGTCGTCGACCAGCGTGACGCCCGCGTGCATACCTTTGATTTCAAAGCGGCGGCCCACCCCCGAAAATTTGGCGATGCCGGCGCGAATGAGATCTTCGGGAATATCAAGCGCAAGTCCCACGGCAGCGGCGGCAGCAGCGTTGCGCACATTGTGAATTCCCGGCGGCGAAGGCAGCCGGAAAACACCGAGTGGCTCACCCTGATAGACCAGATGAAACTCGCTCATGAGTCCGTTGAGCCGCACATCCTTGATCACCAGGTCCGCTTGGTTGGACACGCCGTAGGTAACTACGGGACGCTTGATGCGCGGAATGATGGCCTGCACGTTCGGCTCATCCAGGCAGAGAATCACTGTGCCATAGAACGGCACGCGATTCACAAATTGCACGAAGGCGTCCTGAATTTCTTCGAGTGAAGTGTATTGGTCGAGGTGCTCTCGGTCGATGGTGGTGACCACGGCAATCACTGGCGCGAGCAGCAGGAACGAGCGGTCGCTTTCGTCCGCTTCCACCACCATATATTCGCCCTGGCCCACTCGAGCGCTGGCGCCCGCGTGGTTGACGCGCCCGCCGACAACAAAAGTCGGATCGAGGTCGGCCGCAGCCAGCACCGCCGTGACCATTGAAGTAGTGGTGGTTTTCCCATGCGCCCCAGCTACGGCGATGCCGAATTTCAGCCGCATCAGTTCCGCCAGCATTTCCGCGCGAGGAATCACCGGAATTTTCAGCCGGTGTGCTTCCACGACCTCGACGTTGTCTTGCGGCACGGCCGATGAGATAACCACTACGTGCGCACCAGAGACGTTGCCGGTCTGATGCCCTTCATAAATTGTGGCGCCCAAACCGCGCAGGCGCTCGGTGACAGGCGAAAGTTTCAAATCGGAGCCAGAAACGGCGTAGCCGGTCGAGAGCAGTACCTCGGCAATGCCGTTCATGCCGCTGCCGCCGATGCCCACCAGGTGAATGCGCTTGAAATTGCGGAATGTGACGTTCATGCGCGCGCCACCTGTTCCAGAAGATCGACGATATCTTCGAGCGCATTCGGCTTGGCCAGCGCATGGGCGCACTCCGCCATGGCCGAAAGCTTATCGGGCTGCTCGATCAGGGAAAAAATCTCGTTGGTCAGGCGTTCGGGAGTGAGCTGGTCTTGGAGGATCAGGCGACCCGCTCCGGCATCCTGCATGGCGGCGGCGTTGCGGGTCTGATGCCCATCGGCTGCGGCACCGAAGGGGATGAAGATGGCGGCACGTCCGGCGGCGGCTACTTCCGCCACGGTCGTCGCGCCCGAGCGGCAGATGATCAAATCTGCCTGGGCAAAGCGCTCCGCCATATTCGCGATAAAGGGCAGGACCTCCGCATTGAATTCACGCCGCTCATATGCGACTCGAACCGCATTATAGTCACGTTCTCCGGTCTGATGCACGATGAAAAGCTGATTTTTTCTCACAACGAGACGATCGAGCGCGTCGATAATCGCCTGATTGATGGGATGAGCGCCCAAACTGCCGCCGGTAATGAAAATGTGGAAGAGTTTTCGCGGAACCTGGTGCGGAATCTGGAAAAATTCGGGCCGAATAGGAATGCCGGTGAGGACCGATTTCCGTCCAAAGCGCTTCGCCGTCTCCTGATAAGCCACTGCTGCGCGGGTGGCCAGCCCCGCAACCAGTCGGTTCGCCAGCCCCGGATCGACATTAGGCTCGTATACCACCGTGGGAATGCGGTGCGCGGCGGCCAGGAACATGATGGGTCCCGAAGCATACCCGCCAACGCCCAGCGCCACATTGATACGATGACGATGTAGAATTTTTTCGGAATCCCACAATCCGGCAGGCACCAGCGCGAGATTCTGCAGCAGTTTTTTCCCACTCATGCCCTTGAGGCCCGCCGCTCGAATCAACTCGAGGGGCAGTCCCGCTTGCGGCACCAGTTTTGTTTCAATCCCGCGCTCGGTTCCTACCAGCACAACATGTCTTTCCGCCCGCCGTCCGTTGTTCGAATTCCCGCGGCGGAGCCATTCTTTCGCCACAGCAAGCGCCGGAATCACGTGCCCTCCGGTGCCGCCGCCGGCGATTAATAGAGTTTTTTCATCCGCGCTCACGTCACATCCGCGTGCTGGCTGATGTTCAAAAGCACGCCCGTCGCCAAAAGCATGCCCAGCAGACTCGATCCACCGTAGCTGACGAATGGCAGCGGAATGCCCTTGGTCGGCAGCAGTCCCAGCACCACGCTTAGATTGATGAGCGCCTGTCCAACTACCATGGTGGTGATGCCGACACCGAGAAGCCGCCCAAATTGATCTGGGGCTTTCATGGCGGTCACAAATCCACGCCAGCCGTAGACCGCAAACAGCGCCAGCACGACCGCAGCACCGATAAATCCGAATTCCTCGCAGATGATGGAGAAAATAAAGTCGGTGTGCGCTTCGGGCAGAAAGAAAAGCTTCTGATGGCTCTCCATCAGGCCCACGCCGGAAAATCCGCCCGAGCCTACGGCGATGAGCGACTGGAGAAGCTGGAACCCATGTCCCTGGGGATCGGCACCCGGAGAAAAGAAGGTCTGTACACGCTGTAGGCGATAGGGCACTCGCACGATGAGCAAATAGATGATGGGCATGGCCGCCATAATCGCACCGGCCACATAGCGCATCGACAAACCCGAAACGTAGAGCATCACGAAAGCGATCAGCGAAATCATACAGGCGGTACCCATGTCCGGCTCGGCAACGACCAACCCGAGGACCAGCAGTAGCGTTGCCCCGACCGGCAGGATCGAACGCCACGGATCGTTCAAGCCCGCGCCGAACTGCGCGCCCAAGCTTTTTCGGAGGCGAGCGCCAGAACCGCCAGTCACTCGTGCTGGAGCATCCGAACCGCGTTTATTGCGACGCAGCTCGATGAACCAGGCCAGATAGAAGATCACCGCGAGCTTAGCGATTTCAGACGGTTGCAGGCTGAGCGGCCCAATGCGGATCCAGCGATGCGTCGCATGTGAGCGGTCGAGGAAAAACACGGCGATCAACATCAACATCGTCAGAGACAGAATAGTAAAAACCACGCGCGGCTGGCGTAATTTGCGGTAATCCAGATTCATCAGCGCAAACATGCCGGCAATGCCGATGGCCAGCCACAGCGCCTGCCGCAACAGGAAGAAGTAGCCGTTGCCATACTGCTCGCGCGCGGTGACTGCCGAGGCGCTGAAGACCATCACCGCGCCGATGAGGCACAGTGCCAAGGTGACGCCGAACATCTTTTTGTCGGGTTGTAGACTAAGCGGCATCCATCATCCTTTCCGGGCCGCGGCGCTCGCGGCGGATTGTTCTTCAAGCTGCGCGACAAGCTGTTTGAACACGCGCCCGCGCTGCTCGTAGTTTTCGAATTGGTCAAAGCTGGAACAGGCCGGCGCCAAAAGTACGGTATCGCCGGGCCGGGCGCGTTCGGCTGCGAGGGTGACGGCAGCATCGAGAGTTCCGGCATGAATCATGGGCACGGCATCTTCCAGGTCCGCCGCGATCTTTTCGGCTGCAGCGCCAATCAGGATGGCCTGGCCTTTGCGACGCTTCAGTGGCTCGCTCAACGGCGTGTACGGGCTCCCTTTATCCTTGCCGCCGAGAATGACGAACAGCGGGCCGGGAAAAGCTTCGACGGCCTTCAGCGTCGCGTCCACGTTCGTCGCTTTGGAATCGTTGTAATAGTTGACACCATTTACCCGTGCAACAAATTCCAGGCGATGTTCGACGGCCTTGAAGGTTTTCACTCCGCTGGCGATGGCCGCGGGCGACGCGCCCGCGAGATAGCTCGCGGCGCACGCTGCCAGGACGTTCTCGAGATTGTGCAGTCCTCGCAAGGGGATTTCGTTGCGCTTGGCGAGCAGCGTCTCGGAACCATCGGCGCGGAATACGATGTCGTCATCGCGGACGAACGCGCCTTCGGCTACTCGCTTCTGACGGCTGAACCAATAGATGTGGGGTTTGGCGGGCATGCGCCGGGTGATTTCGGGATCATCAGCGTTCAGCACCGCTGCGTCGCGCTCGATTTGATTCTCGAACATGCGCATTTTCGCCGCAGCATAGGCTTCAAAGGAAATGTGGCGGTCGAGATGATCGGGCGTGAGATTCAGCAGGACGCCGATTTCGGGACGAAAATCCTGAATCGTTTCGAGCTGAAAGCTGCTGATTTCCGCAACTGTGACGCTTTTATCGGTGGAATGTTCCGCCAGCGCCAGCAGCGGCACGCCGATATTTCCGCCGACCAGAGTTTCGATCTGCGCCGTTTTCAGGATGTGCGCCACGAGCGAAGTAGCGGTGGTTTTTCCGTTCGAGCCGGTAATGGCCACGAGCTTGCCACGCAGGAAGCGCCAGGCCAACTCGATTTCGCTCCATACTAAAATTTTGTTCGCGCGCGCCAGTTCGAGCGCCGGGAGAGTGGCGGGCACACCAGGACTGACCACAATCAGATCCTGATTGAGGAAGAAATCCGTTGCGGGATTGGCAAGCTCAAGCGTTACGCCGGCATTGCGCAGCCGCGCGGCGGTTTCGGCAATTTCCGACTCGGGCTTCGCGTCGGTCGCCGTGACGGTGGCGCCATAGGCTGCGCTGAACAGCGCCACAGCCAGTCCGGTGCGCGCCAGTCCGACGACCAATACGCGCTTGCCTTGAAAATCGAATCCCGGTCTCATGAATCTCTGTTCCTTACCGCAATTTCAAAGTGGTCAGCGAAAATAGCGCGAACACCAGCGCCAGAATCCAGAATCGCACGATTACTTTGGTCTCGCTCCAGCCCATCAGCTCGAAATGGTGATGCAGCGGAGCCATGCGAAACACACGCTTGCCGGTGAGCTTGAACGAGCCCACCTGAATAATCACCGACAGCAACTCGAGAATGAAAATGCCGCCAATGGAGATGAGGAGGATTTCTTGCTTAATGATTACCGCAACCACGCCGATGGCGCCGCCCAGCGCCAGCGAGCCCACATCCCCCATGAACATGGCCGCGGGATGCGCGTTGTACCAAAGAAATCCAAGCGAAGCGCCCACAAGCGACCCGCAAAAAATGGTCAACTCCGCAGCGTCCGGAATCTTCTGGATTTCAAGATAGTCGGCAAAGCGCGCGTTGCTCGAAACATAGGTGAGCACCGTCAGCGCGGCTGAGCAGACCAGCACGCATCCAATGGCCAGGCCGTCCAGACCGTCGGTGAGGTTCACGCCATTGGAAATTCCAGCAATCACCAGCACCAGAAAAATAACAAACGGAATGAATGCCAGCGGCCATATGAAGCGGTGCGTGAGCCAGGAGTCGATCACCAGGTCTGGGTGGAGTTTCTTCATGAACGGAACGCTCAGCTGCGTGGAGTACGCTCCCTTCACCTGTAAGCCCAGCAGCACTCCGCCAATGGCCACGCAGGTGAGCACCTGCAGCAGAAACTTTCCGCGCGCGGTAAGGCCCTGATTGTGCTTGCGTACTACTTTGTTGTAATCATCGATGAAACCGATAGCGCCGAAAGCAAGCGTTGCGCCGACCGCCAGCAGCACATAGGGGCTCCGGAGGTCGGCCCATAGCAGTGTGGGCAGCACGATGGAGGCGACAATCAGAATGCCGCCCATGGTAGGCGTGCCGGATTTCTTCTGGTGCGCCTTGGGTCCTTCCTCGCGAATGTACTGCTTCACCTGCAGTTCCTTGAGTTGCGACACGGTCCAGGGCCCAAGGATCAGCGTAAGAAAAAGCGCGGTCAGACTGGAAACCGCGGTGCGCACGGTGATGTAGCGAACTACATTGAGCGCGCTGAAGTGGGGGCGCAGCCAATAAAAAAAGAGGTAGTACAGCATCAGCCGCGGCCTTTGGGCGATGTTGCCACCGGCTGCTGCGCTGGTTTCACGGCGCCGCGCGCGTGCTTCGCGTCGATGGCTTCCAGAATCTTCTCCATCTTCACACCGCGCGAGCCTTTGAGCAGCAGAATGTCTCCAGGCTGCAGGAATCCGGGAATGAAGTTTGCCGCTTCCTCGGAATTTTCGAAAAAGCGCGCACGCTCTTTGGAATGGCCGGCTTCGACCGCACTGTTTAGAAATTCCTGCGCGTTGCCTACAACGCCAAACATCCAGTCGATTTTGCCGAGGGCCGCAGCGTGGCGGCCGCATTCGCGATGCAATTCCCCCGAGGACGTGCCCAGTTCGCGCATTTCGCCGGTGGCGAGAATGCGGCGGCGATAGTCAGGAGTGGTGGCGAGCAGCCGGGTCAGTTCGTCCATTGCCGAGGGACTCGAGTTGTAACAATCGTTGATAACCGTAAAGCCCGCGTCGAAGCGCACCACTTCGCCACGCTTGTCCGCCGGCTGCAGCTTGTCGAACACCTCTTGCGCTTCATTCGCGCCAATGCCCCACACGCTGGCCGCTGCCAATGCCGCAAGCGCATTCATCACGTTGTGCCGGCCAATCAAAGGCAGTCGCAGCCGCGCGCGTCCGCTGGGCGAGACAAAATCAAATTCCGAACCCTCGATGCCATGTTCTTCGATCGCTTCAGCGCGAAAGTGCGCCGCGGGATTGGTGCCGAAGAAAACCACCGGTCCGCGCGCCACTTCGCCGAATTGCGAGACGCGCTCGTCATCTGCGTTCAATACGGCGGTGGCATGCGGCCACGGCAAATTCTCAATCAGCTCGCGCTCAGCAAGTGCGATCTCGTCGATCGACGAGAAAAATTCCAGGTGCTCAACGGCCACGCGCGTGATCACGCCCGCGTCCGGCGAAGCGATGCGCGTGAGCGCGGCGAGCTCGCCGCGATGCGACATGCCCAATTCGACCACCGCTGCTTCATAGCTCTCATCCAGCCGCAGCAAGGTAAGCGGAAGTCCGTATTCGTTGTTCAGATTGCCTTGCGTCTTCAATGTGCGGAAGCGCGCGCCCACGAGCGCCGCAAGAATCTCTTTGGTAGTGGTTTTTCCCACCGAACCCGCCACCGCTCCGATGAGCCGTCCCGGCCGCGCGTTGCGCCAAATTTCGCACGCACGGGAAGCCAGTCGCTGGAGCGCGGCGAGCGTATCATCCACGGCAAGCAAGCGCCCGCGGATTTCCGGCGCGTAGCTTGAAAAGCGCTCGCGCGCCACCAGCCCGGCCACAGCGCCCTTCTCCAAAACAACGGCGACGTGATCGTGTCCATCATGGCGCGGTCCGCGTATGGCCACGAACAGCTCTCCCGACTGAATGGTGCGGGAATCGATCGAGACACCGGCCACCCCGGCCAGGGGGTCGAGCCCGGAAGGCGGCGCGATGCCCAACGTTTCAGCCATTTGATGAATGGTCCAGCGCATCGCGTCTCCAAAGAGCTGGGCGTCCTCGCAAGCGTAAATTCCCGGCAGCGCGGGAGCTACGATCCGAATGCTTCTAGCGCCCTGCCGGTTGCTTCGAAAATCCCTTGCGGCGCAGCACTTCACGCGCCTTTTCCCGGTCGTCGAATTGCACCGTGCGGTCCCTCAACACCTGCGACGTTTCGTGCCCTTTGCCCGCGAGCAGCACGATGTCGCCCGCCTGCGCCTCATCCAACGCAATTTCCAGCGCCTTTTCCCGGTCAGGCTCCACGCGATACTTCGCATTCGCCTTCTGCAATCCCACCGCCACGTCATTGATAATGCGCAGCGGGTCTTCGCTTCGCGGGTTATCGCTGGTAAGCACCACGAGGTCGCTCAGCGACCCAGCCGCCTCGCCCATCAGCGGCCGCTTAGTGCGATCGCGATCGCCGCCCGCACCAAACAACGTGATGATCCGGCCTGTGGAACTCAGATCGCGCGCGGTGGCGATAAGATTTCGTAGCGCGTCATCGGTGTGCGCGTAATCCACCACAACCAAAAATGGCTGGCCTTCGTCGATGCGCTGGAAGCGCCCGGGAACCAGTTCAAGATTCGCGATTCCCTGCTCGATTCTGTTATTTGGAATTTGCAGCCCGACTCCGGCGCCAATGGCCGCAAGAATGTTGTAAACATTGATGCGCCCCACCATTGGCGAGCGCACTTCGATTTTGCCGGCAGGCGTCTGCGCCGTGAATTCCAATCCACTAAAACTCGGCGCGAATTTTTTTGCAGTAATTTCCGGAGATCCCTTCAGTCCATACGTGAGCGTGCGAGCACTGAGCCCTTCCAGTCGCGGCGCATAGGGATCATCCGCATTAATGACCGCAGCATCCGGCGCGCCCGCTCCGGTGCCTTGGAACAGCAGGCGCTTGGCCGCGAAGTACTCCTCGAAGCTCTTGTGGTAATCGAGGTGGTCGCGAGTGAGGTTCGTGAAAATCGCCACCGCGAAGTGGCAGCCGTAGAGTCGGTCCATGGCCAGCGCGTGCGAACTGGTCTCCAGCACCGCATGCGTGCCGCCCGCATCGCGCACTTCCGCGAACATCTGCTGCAGATCCAGAGACTCTGGCGTCGTGTTCGCGCCGGAGCGGCTGCCATTCGGCGTGCGATAACCCGTGGTGCCGACAAGTCCAGTCGTGTATCCGGCGGCGTGCAGAATCGAATCGATGAGGAACGTTGTGGTGGTCTTGCCGTTGGTGCCGGTTACGCCCACCAATTTCAAAGCGTTCGCCGGATGGCGATAAAAATTTGCCGCGGCGCGCGCCAGGGCGCGGCGTTCCTTTTTCCCCGGCAACTCTACCCAAGTGAGATTCGCAGGAATTTCCGCCGGGCGCGGCCTCGGGCTGGCGATCGCCGTGGCACCCCTCCGAACCGCTTCGCCCACAAACTGAAACCCATCCAGTTTTTCACCTGGCAGCGCGAAGAAAAGAGACGCAGCCACAACTTTGCGGCTGTCACAGGCCACTGACACGATCGCCGGATCCGCGGGCCCGCTGACGCGCAGAACATCCAGCCCCTCAATTACCTCGCATAAATTCATAAGTGCGCTCAACCCGATTACGGATCCCATCGCCGCAGCTTCGGCCCGCTCCACTGCCAGCAATTTCAATTCTGGCCCCCGCCAGCGGAGGTGGGCAATAGAACGCCGGGCCGTCCGAACCGAACCGTTACACGGCTGCCCTGTGGCACAAGTGAACCCGCGCCCGGAAACTGTTCCAATGCGATTCCGCTGCCCACCAGCGCCGGGACTAACCCCATGCGTTCGCACTCTTCCATCACAGCACGCACGGTACGGCCTGTTAAATTCGGTACGGGAACACCATCCTGCCCCGAAAGCGCTACTGTTTGCGAAGGGTCTTCGGGCTGTTGCTTCGGCTTTGCCGGCCCATTAGCTATAGCCGCAGTGAAGTGCGCTTCAGCCGCGGCTTGTTGCTCTCGCTTCTGTGCATCGAGCTTCACGTCCAGGCGCTGCCCACCGCGCTTTGAATTCTTTGCGGTCTCCGCATCGGAAGGTGTTGGAATGTCATGGGGAACAGCCAGATACGCGAGTACCTGCTCGGCGATGCGCTTGAAAACCGGTCCGCCGACCTCACCACCATGATGCGCCCCTACCGGCGATTCCAGCACCACCAGGATCGAAATCGCCGGCTCATTCACCGGCGCAAATCCAGCGAACGAAGAGTTGTACTGTGTTGCAGAATAGCGCCCTGTCGCCGGATCGATCTTTTGCGCCGTTCCAGACTTACCCGCCGCAGTGTAGCCATTGAGTTGGGCCGGTTTGCCGGTGCCCTCCAGCACCACGTCTTCCATCATCCCGCGCATATCCGCGGCCGTTTTTTCGTCGGTGACTTGTTCCGGCGTCGAATCCGGAAGCTGAACCCCCGCCGCGTCTCCCCGGAGTTCGTGGACGATGCGCGGCTTGTACAACGTGCCGCCGTTGGCGATAGCCGAAATCGCGGAAATAATCTGGATCGGCGTGACGCTCACTTCCTGCCCCATTGCTATCGAGCCAATCGAGCTGGGCGTCCAGTTTTCCAACGGCCTCAGCAGGCCTCGATTCTCGCCGGGTAGTTCAATACCGGTCGACTGCCCGATCCCGAACTTGCGGATTGTTTCATAAAAGCGCGGTGCGCCAAGCTGCAGCGCCACCTTGATCGCGCCTACGTCGCTTGAATGCACCAGAATCTTGTCGACCGTTAGGGTCCCAAATGGGTGCCAGTCGTGAATCAGCCTTCCGGCCACATTGATGCGCCCCATCTGGCAATCGATCAGCGCCGAAGGACTGGTAACACCATTCTCAATCGCGCCCGCCACTGTGATTACTTTGAACGTCGATCCCGGCTCGTAGGCCGCGCTGACGGCCCGGTCCATCCGCGCTTCGTCCGAAAATGCGCCGGGGTCGTTCGGATCGAACGTGGGCCAGTTTGCGACCGCCAACAACTCGCCCGTGTTTGGATTCTGCACCACCACCGTTCCAGCCTTCGCGTGCGTTTCGTCGATAGCGCTGGCCAATTCCTTTTCGGCGATGTATTGAATGGTTTCGTCGATGGTCAGCACGATGCTGGCGCCAGGATCGGGAGCCGCTTCGTGCCGGTCGTACCAGCGCCGCTTTCCATCGGCCATTACCATCATCTTCCCGGGACGCCCGCGGATGGCCTTATCGAATGAGTATTCGATGCCGCCCATGCCCTTCTCGTCCACATCGGTAAAACCGAGCACATGGGCCGCAAGCTGTCTCTGCGGATACACCCGGCGGCTTTCTTTGAGGAAAAAAACTCCGCGCAGGTTCATGCCATCAATTCGCTGCACGATTTCCGGAGTAAGCTTCTTCGCCAGCCGCACCGGCACATGCGCCTCGCGAATTTTCGTTTCAAGGTCTTCGGCAGGTTCGTCCAGGATGCGCGAGAGTAGCCGTCCGACCATGGCCGGATCGCTTACTTCGGCTGGATCGGCAAACACCGAATCCATCGGCAGGCTCACGGCCAACTCGCGCCCTTTGCGGTCGTAGATGGTTCCACGCTTCGGGCTGATTTCGAATATGCGTTGCTGTTGATGTTGGGCTTTTGCGAGGTATTCGCTATAGCAGTAGAGCTGGAGATAACTCAGGCGCGCCAGCACCGCCACCATCCAAACTACCGCCAGGACCCAGACGACCAGCCAGCGGAGACGCGGGTTGCGCTGCTCCATGGTTGAGGCCTATTCCACCGGAAAATCGTTCGGCGTAATTGCGTTTCGCCGGAACGAGCCCGTTCGCACGGGCTTGTATTCGTTCGCGTCAGCTTCGCTTCGAACTCACGTTAGGGTCTGGGTATCGAAAAGGGCGTGCGCGCCTGCGCCACCACAGCATCGCCAGACGCATCGGCAGGAGCCACCTGCCCGGGAACCGGAACCGACAAGCCCAGCTGATTTCGCGCAATCGAATCCACGCGCATCGGGGAACGCAGCGCGGCTACTTCCAATTGCAATTGCTGGTTCAACTGCACCGCCTTCGCGTGTTGTGAATCCAGCTGCTCCACCTGATAGCGGAGCTGAATGCACTCGAAGTGCTGCCAGGCATAAAACAGCAGGCATGCCGCCAGCGCCATTCCACCCGCGCACACGCGGAATAATTCACGCACGCGAGTCGGTGAAGCCGTGCGCGCCAGCCGCGTATTGTCGATGCGTTTTACTGTGTAATATTCGGTCACGCCGTGCTCATTTCTTCCCCGCTCAAAGAAGAAAGCTTCTCAGCAACGCGCATTTTCGCGCTGCGTGCGCGGGGATTGTTTCGAATCTCTTCATCACTCGGCTGAGTCACCTTCTTGGTGAGAATTCTCATAACACTTTCGCGCTCGTACTTCTGAAACGCGCGTTTCACCATGCGATCTTCCAGCGAGTGGTAGCTGAGGACGATCCAGCGTCCTCCAGAATTTAAAGTGGCGGGGGTCCATGAAAGAAACTGCTCGAGTTCCTCCTCTTCTCGATTCACCGCAGTCCGCAGCGCCAGAAACGTTTTTGTCGCGGGATGCAGTTTCTGCCTTCCCCTTACCTTTTGGGCCCCTGCCACAACCGTTGCCAGGTGCGCGGTGTCCCGGATGGGACGCGCTCTTACGATGGCCCTGGCGATTCTGCGTGAGTTCCTCTCCTCTGCCCGCAGGTAGAGAAGGTCGGCCAGTTCTTTCTCCGGCCAGTGGTTCACAATCTCTGCCGCCATGAGCGGCGAATCCGGATTCATACGCATATCGAGAGGCGCCGGCCACCGGAACGAAAAGCCGCGCGTCGGGTCATCCAACTCCAGCGTTGAAATCCCCAGATCGGCGAGCACTCCATCAACGGGTGGCAACCCCAAATTTGCCGCCACCTCGCCGATCCTCGAAAATTCTGCGTGCACGAAAACCACCCTGTCTGAAAATTCCTGCAATCTTTCCCGCGCGATTTCGAGCGCTTGAGGGTCCCGGTCGATCACTACCAGCCGCCCCGTGGCAAGGCGGCGGGCAATTTCGATCGCGTGGCCGCCCGTTCCAGCCGTCGCATCGACATAGGTCCCCTCAGGCCGGATGCGAAGCCATTCCAAAACCGCTTCGAGCAAGACCGGCGTATGCAAAACACTCAAAATCTAGATGCCTAGTTGTTCCAGTTCTTCCGCCGAGATCTGGTTATTGTTGATGTGCTGGTCCAGGAACCGCTGGTGATTCCAGATTTCCAGGTAAGTGAGCCGTCCCGCGACGTCCACTTCCCCTTTCATCTGGGCGACTTCCCGCAGCACGGGTGGAATTAAAATGCGCCCCTGCCCATCCGATTCGACAACCTGGCCGAAGTAGCTTGTCCGCGCCAGGAACTTCACCCTGGCCGGATGTTGCGACGAAAGCTTGGCGAGCTTGGCTTCGATCTCTTCCCAGGCCTTCATGGGATAGACCAAGGCCGAATCGCCCTTGGCGCTGGTGACGTAAAACTTCGAGCCCAACTTGCGGAGTTCGCCAAGGAAATCGGACGGGATTTTCACCCGGCCCTTCTCGTCGACCCTCGCCAGATAGTTGCCGCGCAACATTCGAAAAAGCCTTTTGCGGCGCTTTCGCCCAGTGCTTCACTAGCTCCCGCCTTTTACCACCGCGGTTCACTTCTTACCACTTAGCGCCACTTTCTCCCACTGAATGTGCCCGATTGTAGATGGCTTTAAAATGATGTCAAGGGAAAACAGTAGAAAAATTCAAAAAAACTTTGGAGCGCGTAAAGAGTGGCGACGCTCGCGAAGAAAACCGAAGAAGACCACCTCAATTAGTAGTGGGAGTGTACAACATCAGGCGCGATGTGTTGTTGATTTTTCTATTTTCCCCCGCCACTGTTATCTAAGTGCTAACGGGCGGGTCGGCGATTTCTTTTTTTCAATCGGATGTATCATCAGCGACGCATTTCTCACTATCGCGTCGCTTTGCGGGAGACTTCCTCATGAGAATTTTCATATCTACTCTCGTAGTGGTGCTGTTTGCGGCGATCTCTACACGCTCGGAAACCATCGAAGGACGCTGGAAGCTTATTTCCGCCGAAGATCTCCGCGATGACGGGTCGGTCGGACAATATCCCTGGGGCCGGCATCCCGTCGGCTGGATCGTTGTCGAGCGCGGCTGGTGCCTCCTGCAGATCATGTCGACCGATGTTCCGTCGTTTTCATCAACTGGCAAGCCCGAGGGCGAAAAGCCTGTGGGCGATCAGAAGCCTGTTGGCGATCAAATGAAGGATGCGCTGATCAAGAATTACATCGGCTACGAGGGCCCCTGCACCATCGACGAGAAACAGGGCAGTCTGACCATGAACATCGACGCCGCCTGGCGCCCCGACTATCCCGGCTCTCAGCAGAAGCGCTTCTTTCACTTCGAGAACGGGAAGCTGATCTTCGGCATGGCGCCCGACGCGATCCACACTCCCAATGGAAATTTCACGCGCAAGCTCACACTTGAACGGCCCTGATTCGCGCAAAAGCCAGCGAGTCAAATCGAATGGATTTGTGAGCGGCGGGAAAAAGCTACTGCTGGGGCGCGGGATTCCGGAAGGAATTCAGGTCGCGCAGCATGGACTGCTCGTCCGGGCTGAGCCCTTGCATGAATTTTGGATCGGCTAGCGCGGCTTGCTGGGCGCCCGGGCCCATCGTCTGCAGGACGCGCAAGCGGCCGTTAATCACCTGCCGCCGGTCGGGAGGCATCGACTGCCACTTCGGAAGCAGCGTGTTGCGCAGGTACATGCGCTGCGCGGGAGTCATGTGCTCCAGAACCTCGGCGCGTTCGCGGAGGGCGTCGCGCTGCTCCGGCGTCAGCTTGTTCCAGTTCTCCAGATTTTTGCGGACCTGCGCCTGTCGCTCGGGAGCTAAGTTCTGAAACAGGCGGTTGTTCTGGAGAAAGCGCTCCTGCTCGCCTGGTGGCATCTCGCGCAAATTCTCGATCCATTTCGGCGGCAGGCCAGCCATCGCGCGCAAGTTCGGCTGGTTCCGAAGCGCGCCATTGGGCTGCGGCTGAAAATTTTCGCGAGGTGCGGGCTTCCGCTTCTGGTCCACGTACTGCAGCCGCGGGAAGGTGCGGAGTTGTGCCGCGGCGGGCTTGGCCGCCAGCCCGGCAACGAACACGATCCCCACTGCAAATAGGAGGCTCCGCCTCAACGGCAATTCCTTTCTTCAGTCAATTCGCTGAAAACCTTGTTCAACACTTACCCAGAGCCCTTTGAACACCGCTTCCAATGAACGTCGATTCGAAGCGGTTGCGGCGCGTTAATCGTTCGTCTCCGAACTCTGACCTTTGCCAGACGGTGCTTCCGCCGGAGTAAGTTCCGAAAGCGCATCGAATTTCGTCAGAACCTCGTAATTTTCCAGCACCGGCAGATCCTTGATCTCCTGGAACTGCTCGGTTTCATTCACGGCGGCCACTGCAGTTGGCGTGCCCACATTCCGCTGCGGGAATTTCGCGACGCCAATGCTCAGCAGCAACAATAGTGCAACGGCAAATGCCAGCCTCGGCTGCGGCACGAAACCCCACAACCATCGGCGCTGTGGCTCGGCGGCTACTCGCTCGCGAACACGCGCGTCAAACCCGAGAGACGGCTCAATGGCCGGCAACTCTTCCAGCATGTTCCACACGCCACGGAATTCTTCCGCACGCGTCCGGCACGCCGCGCACTCCAGCAGATGTTCCTCCACCTGCTGCCGCTCGGCGGAATTCGCCCGGCGATCCAGATATCCCACCAGTTCCTTGGAAATCTCTTCACACTTCATGACAGCCTTCCTTCCCCGGCACGCTGCGGCACTTGCTGGCCGGTTCGCTGACCCAATTGCTGACCCACTTGATGGCCAGCCAGTGGCGCCAATTCCACGCGCAGGGTTTCATAGGCCCGGAACAGCAGCGATTTCAGCGCGCTTTCCGAGCATTGCAAAACTTTCGCGATCTCCGCGTAATCCATCTCTTCGTATTTGTGCAGCAGCACCGCTGCGCGTTGCTTTTCCGGCAGCTTTTCAATAGTCCGACGGATAAAGGCCACGCGGTCCTGCTCCAGCAAGTGCTCGTCGATGCGCATCTCGCGTGCCGGCAACTCTCGCGGCGCCGCATCTTCCTGGTTAGACTCAGGTGCGTCGATGGACGTTTCGAGTTTCCGGTAACGGTTGTCGCGCACCGAATTCAGCGCCAGGTTCGTCGCGATGCGGAACAGCCAGGTGGTGAACTTCGCGCTGGGCGAATAGTCTTGGCGCACGCGATACACGCGCAGAAATACTTCTTGCGCAAGGTCTTCCGCCTGCGCCGTGTCGCGCACCATGCGGTAGAGGAAATTCACCAGGGGCGAGCGATACTTCCGCAACAGGAACTCGAACGAAGCCTCGTCCCCTGCCTTCACGTCCAGCATCAATTGGACGTCGGTTCTGGCCATAGCCTCCACAGTCTATCTAACACAAGGCGACTCATAAAGTTGCGCTGGGTGCGATGCCACGGAAACGGTAATGCCTGGTCGCCGAATGGCACTCGGGAGCAGCTCAGTGACTTGCTGGGATCAATTTACAGGGTGCGAAGCAGTGACTTCTCGCAGCTCGCTGGCGCGGTGCAGGAGCACGCATAGAAGCAGGCGGTTCTATAACGTGCTAAGGATAACTGCGCTGCTACTCAGGCTCCCACATCAGCTTGAACACCACGGAACGCCGGATCTCTCCGCTTAAAAATGTCTGCGGTATCGCTTCCACGTGGCGGTCCTGTTGCAGGTTTCGTCCCCACACCGAATATGTGAATCCTCGAATACTCTTTGTGGAAACACCCAAGTCAACTCGATTCACCGTGGGGAGCGCGTCGTGAATCGCATCATAATAATAATAAGAGGCATCAAAGTTCAGGCTCCGCGTCAAATCGAGTCGGGATTGAACGTTAAATTGATGTTCCGGATTCGCGGCCACCGCCGGCAGCCCGGAGGAAGCCGCTGACGTGCCGCGCAGTTCGGTGATCGCTGTCGAGAGGGCCCAACGGCGAACCGGCGTGTATTCCAACGAAAGTTCCAGCCCGTGCGTTTGACCGCCGCCAACATTGCCAACATTCAAGGGCACGTCGACATACAAAGGCGAAGAATTAATCACCCCTGGACCCAGCGGCTTAAAACCAAGCAACCGGTCATAGTCGTTGTAATAGATCGCGGCGTCCACTGAGAGTTTCTGTTTCCATCCATAGCGATATCCGAGTTCGAATGCATGCAGAATTTCTGATTCCACGCCTGGATGTCCCTCGATGATCAGAAATATTGGGGGCTCCGTACTGATTTCCGATGTCCGGTCTCGCAAGCCTTCTTCGATCTCGGATGGGGTCCGCACCGCGCGCGAATAGGCCGCCCAAAGCGTGTTCGAAGCACCGGGCGTCCAGACGCCGCGAATCTGTGGCTGGTACTCAAAACCTGTGAAATCGTTGTGCTCGAATTTCGAACCGGCGATCAGCCGCAGCGTATTCGGTACGAGAAAAACGTCGTATTGAACGAAGCCACTGTAGGTCGTATCTCTCAGCGAAGCAGGCACAAAACTGACGGTAAACGTAGGCGGCCAGGTGTTCCCAGTGGTCATGATTCCCCCGCCCATCGTGAGCGACTGGCGAGCCGAGAAGGCGTAATTGTGCTGGAACTCGACGTCACACGTATTGCGATAGTCCGTGTCCATGACCGCAACACGGTCGGTCCAATCGCAGAAACCCTGCACCTCCGTCGAAGAACGTTCGCTATACGTATGCTTCCAGTCGCCGAGGATGTGCCCTCCCTTCACCACCGTGGCCGTCGGAAGCGCCATCGGACTTGAAGTTGGGCTGAAGACCGGGAGAACATCGCGAACCAGCCCGGAGTAACCTTCTCCATCAAACGTCACGAAGTCTTTGCCAGAAGGGCTCCAATCGAATCGCATCCCACCCTGCGAGATGGTCCAGTTGTCGGAGTCGTTGGCGCCAGCCGCGTTGACGGTCGGAAGCCAATAGTTGCTCGTCCCGTAAACGCGAAATGCGAAATCTTTCCCCACATTTCCGCCGTAGCGCACGTCGGCCGCATAGCCCTCATTTATACCTACGGAGGTGGTAACCTCGGGCCCCTGTGTCTTGGCGGCTGCCTTCATGATGATGTTAATCACGCCGTTCACAGCATTCGCGCCCCAGAGCGTTCCGCCCGGGCCTCGAATCACCTCTATGCGGTCGATATCGTCGAGCAGTGGGTCCTGCACGTCCCAGTAAACGCCGCCGAATGTGGGCGAATAGACCAGTCTTCCGTCGATCAATACCAGCATTTTGTTATTGAAAGTGTTGCTGAATCCTCGCGCGCTCACCAGCCAGACGTGCGCGCTTTGCTGCACTACGTACAATCCCGGCACCGACCGCAGCGCGTCCGGCACCGAGGAAAAACCACCACGCCGGATCTCGTCCCCAGTAATTACGGAGATCGCCGCCGGCGCCGCCGAAAGCTTCTCGGGTTTCTTCAAAGCCGACGTCACTTCAACCTTGAGCAGATCCTCCAGACTCAGTTGCGTCAGGTCCGGCACATCTGCTGTTCCGGTGTTGGAAGGTCCAGGCGACTGCGCGTGTACACGCGTGTAGCTAATGCTGAGCAAAGCGATCATGCCTGCGCAGACAGTTCTAACCAGTAATGGCCAGCCGCCCTCGATCCGCTTCAAGTGTCGACATCCCCTTGAATCCTTATCGGATCACAGCAACTTTGTCTGTAGTGGTTCGAGGAACAACCAACGAAAACCCGGAATTCAGAGGCAATGGGCTGACCGTTCAGTGCACCGCTGTTCCCGTTTGGTACGCCTGTCGCCCAACTCCACGAAACGGCACCAATAGATTCAAGCGGTCGCCTCGCTCACCGGGGCACGTTCCGAGGTTGAGTTGTGCGGGGAGGAAAGCTTTCGACGGAGTCTCGAGTAAGCGAGTAAGCGCAGCGACCAAAACGGAGACTCTATGCGCGGCATCTTTCACCCAATCGCTATTTTCGCGGCTACGCGTGAAACAGCAATTTCAGCGCTAGCATGACCGCCACGCCGAGGAACACCAGCAGCGCCATGCCCGCGCCGGGTTCGCGATTTACTTCAGGAATTAAATCCGAGGCAGCCACATAGAGAGTTACACCGGCGGAAAGCGGCAGCGCGTCGGCCACCGAACTTCGCAGCAGGAACATCAGCCCGATCCCCAGCAGTGTAGTCCCGCCCAGAATCGCCGACGAAATAAAGGCGGCGCGTCCGCTTTGCCCGCTGGCCAGCATCAACGACGCTACCGTAAAGCCCTCGGGAATTTTGTGCAGAAAGATGGCCATAAAAATCACGCCGCCGAGCCATGTCGAGACCAGCAGTCCCGACGCGATGGCCACGCCGTCGAAAAACGTGTGGATCATCAATCCCAACAGCGCCGTGTAGCTGGCGTGCGCGTGCGCCATCTCCGCATGATGCGTTTCCTCTCCGAAATGGAAATGCGGCGCCACGGTATGCTCGAAGAAATGCACCAGGAAATAGCCGGCAAGAACAAAGGTGAACACGGCGTCCGTGCTGTTGAAAAAGTGCGAAGACGGATCGTTGCGCAGCTTCAGCGACTCGGGAATCATTTCAAGCATAGCCGTCGCCAGCATGAATCCCGCACCCAGCGCGATGAAATACTTCAGCCACGCGCGCGGCCATTGCCTTCGTGCGATCAGCAGCCCGCCAAAAACGTTCGCGCCCGCCGCCGTTAACCCCAGCAGAATCGCGAGCAGGATGCGAGTTGTTTCCGGCGAACGCATGAATGCGATCTGGAGCAAATAGTACCCGTTAATCCCGACTCAGTTTGTAACGCCGGCGTTCAGCGCGCTCTCGCCGTTTAGGGGGTCACAGCTTCAGCTGCGACGCGCGCAACACTCACCGCTCGCGGTTCTTTGCGATCCGGTAAGGATCGCCCCAAAAAAAAACCGCGAACCTTTGTCCTTTTGCTTTTTCTGCCCCTCGCTATCCCGAATGCCGGAACAGAATCACGTCGCCGTCCTGCACGATGTACTCTTTTCCTTCGAGCCGCATTTGCGCCCGCTCCTTCGCCACGGCAAAACTTCCGGCGTTGAGCAGGTCTTCCCACTTCACCACTTCGGCCTTGATGAACCCGCGCTCGATATCGCTATGGATCGCGCCCGCGGCCTTCTGCGCGTTCATCCCGCGCTCGATAGTCCAGGCGCGGCACTCCGGCTCCCCGCAAGTGAGAAACGAAATCAGTCCCAGCAACCGGTAACTCGCCTCAATCAGCCGGTCGCGCCCGGATTCCTTCAATCCGTACGCGCGCATCATCTCCGCCGCTTCGGCATCGTCGAGTTCCGCCAGCTCCGCTTCGATCTTCCCGCAGAACGGCACCACCGCGGTATGCGGCTTCGTCGCCAGCTTCTCCAGGTGGTATTTCTCCACCACGCGATCGATCTCCGGCGCTTCCTCATCTCCCAGATTCAGCACATACAGCATGGGTTTTTGCGTGAGAAACATAAATCCGGTGAGCATCTTCTGTTCTTCGGGCTTGAACTCGAGCTCGCGCAGAGGCGTCTCCGCTTCCAGCGCCTGCCGGCAGCGCTGCAACAGCTGCAGCTCCGTTTCGAGGATCGTCTCCTTCTTCTTTTTCAAGTCCTTTTCGACGCGCTCGATGCGCTTGGCGCACTGTTCCAGATCGGTGAGGATCAGCTCGATGTCCACGCTCTCGATGTCGCGCATGGCGTCAAGCGACCCGGCCTCGTGCGGCACCGCCGGGTCCTCGAACAGGCGCACCACGTGCGCCAGCGCGTCCGCTTCGCGCAGCGGCACCAGCGACGCGGAATTCTTCTCGCGGTCTTTCTGGATTCCGCCGATGTCGACGTACTCGATGGTCGCGTAAGTGATTTTCTTCGGCTTGAATAGCTCGGACAGCTTGGCCACTCGCGCGTCCGGCACCCGCGCGATGCCCACGTGCGCCTGGTTCGGCGCGCTCCGCCCCTCCACTTTGGCTTTCGTTAAGATGCGGAACAGACTTGTCTTCCCTACTTGCGGCAGCCCAATAATTCCCGTTTGCATAAGTTTTGAATACTAGCACACACCAGCTTCCGTGAAATTCCGGCGGAGCCACCGCGTTAGGATCTCGCGTGGTGGTCAGGCGAATGCGAGTTCGAACCCGCTTGGAAAGTTCGAAGGCACAGCGTACTCAATGTGCAATATACGGCGCGGCATTTGGGTTTGAGATTTCGACGACGAGTGCACCACAAGCGGACGCATTGCGAGAACACCACCCTGAGGGAGGACGCAGTCGACTGGCTCTCTTTCAGCCGCGAGCTTAAGAATTTGATGGTCGTCCAAGATTCCGAGCGAGTGGGTTTCCGGCAGTACCCGCAATGGCCCGTTCAAACCATTTGATTCATCCACGTGAATACGGAGGACAAGCACCTTGTCCAGTATGCTCGCAGGTGCATGGGCGTAAGTAACTCCATCTTTCACCGACCAAGGCCCCCAGCCATCCGCATGGTGTCGCCTCTTTAGGGGTATTGACCTGTCTTGGTGCCAAGTCACGAGCCAATTTGAGGCCGGTGATTTTTCGAAAAATGTGGCTCGGAACGGAATGGCACCTTCTCCGAGCATTTTTCGCGCGATGTTCAGAAATCGTAGGTCTTTAGCCAAGGGGGCCACGCAGGGGAGGGTCAGCGCGTGCCGAATGCCCGCCCGGGTTCGGCGTAAAGCACAAGCCGACAGCTCTTCCTGAAAACGAAGCAACTCGCTTTCCGATAGCCGATCGGGAAGAACTGCAAAACCCTTTTTCTGAATTTCTTCAGGCCAAGTCATCGATTTCCAATTCATAGTAGCTGGCATATTTTTTACTGTCTACTCAGCGCGATTGGACGAGCGAGGGCCACAAACGCTATGCTTGAGCGCTGTTATGTCTGAAAAATCCACACACGCATTCGATCATCACCAAGCCATCGCGCACATCACCAAGGACGATCCGCATCTCTCCGCGCTGATCGGCAAATGCATCGAGTTCAAGCTGAACATCGACGAAGAGCAATCGCCCTACGAATCGCTGCTGCGCGCCATCGCTTACCAGAGCATCGCCGGAAAAGCCGCCTCGGTGATTTTCGGACGCATCAGGGCGCTCGGCTCGAACGGCCGCGTGCCCACCCCGGAAGAATTGCTGAAAGTGCCGGAGCAGGGGCTGCGCGAAGCGGGCTTTTCCGCGGCAAAAGTGGCCGCCGCGCGCGACCTGGCACAAAAAACCATCGACGGCATTGTTCCAACAATGGAAGATGCTCACAAAATGTCCGATGCCGAGCTGGTCGAGCGGCTGATTTCCGTGCGCGGCATCGGTGCCTGGACCGTCGAAATGTTCCTGATTTTCCGCCTCGCCCGTCCCGACGTGCTGCCCATTCACGACTACGGCGTGCAAAAGGGATTTGCGCTTACGTATCGTAAGCGGCGCATTCCCAAGCCAAAGGAACTCGCAAAATTTGGAGAGCGCTGGCGCCCCTACCGCACCGTCGCGAGCTGGTACTTGTGGCGCGCAGTTGACGTTGCCGGAAAAGACGCGCGCAAGATCACCAAGACCGGCAAAGCCGCCAAGAAACGCGCCGCGAAGAAGCCCATCGCTGCCAAGAAACGCATCCTCGTCGTGAAACGTGTTGCGAGCAAGCCGCGCCCGTCGCGCCGAAAAAGTTCGTAGGGTTTGTTGTTTGCTTATTGTTTTGCGCTGTCATCCAGCGCAGTAGAGGGCTCTACATTTTCGTTGCTGTTGTTTTGCGCCGTCATTCT
This sequence comes from Candidatus Acidiferrales bacterium, assembly GCA_035551975.1. GTDB lineage: Bacteria > Acidobacteriota > Terriglobia > Acidiferrales > UBA7541 > Palsa-295. Next base: position 42,802 of record DASZMG010000067.1, read on the forward strand.
GAGCGCAGCGAAGAATCTCTCTTCGCTGTTGTTGTTGCTGGCGAATTTGGTTTTCTCTCTTTCTTTTGTTTTGCGGTGTCATCCCGAAGCGAGCGACGTTTGCGACCCGGTTAGGGTCGCGGTGGAACGGAGCGAGTCGAGGGATCTCTCTTCGTGTGAAAAAATGCCTCAATGAGAACGCGCGAGAATCGCTGCCGCTTGCTGCCGCACGGTGAGAAACAGCGAGGCAATTCCCACCAACAGCACCGCGCTTTCCAGATACACCGAATAGTTGTGCAACTTGTCGAATTCCGCCCGCAGCGGATTCGCCGCAGCGGTTGCCGCCACCGAGCCCATTTGCAGCCGCAGCACATCCATCCGCGGAATAACAATTTGCTGCGAAATAAGCGTGCATATGAGCATCAAAATCACGCCAATCGCCGCAGGACGGGCCAGCGCTTTCGCCGATCGTTCCAGCGCCACCGCCGCCAGAAGATAGATCACCGCCGCAACCACACCCATCCAGTGCAGGCCATTCAGCGTGAATCCCACCAGGCGGCCCGCGTCATCGATGGTCGGCAGCACCCGGAACGCACCCTGCGTCACCACCGCGCTGAAGTAGAGGATCGAGCCGACCCACGCGCCAAGCGCGAACACCTGCAGGAATCGCAAAAAGTTATTCATTGAACCACGCCAAGGCCGCACCTACTTCTTCTCTGCCGCCACGGGCTGCAGCGGCGGATACTTCACCAGCTTTCCGCCCTCAGACTCGTACACCTGCGCCCCAATCGCTCCGGTTACTTTAAATCCTTTGCTCGTGAGCAAATCCGCGGCGATTCCGGCCCGGTGCGCATGATTGGAAACGGTGACAATCGGCCGGTCTTTCGGAATCTCCGCCAGATGTTTCGCAAGATCGTCCGCCTGAATGTTCATGTACACCGGAAAACCCCCGTTTTGCGCGATTTCCGTCGGCTTGCGCACGTCGAGCAGCAGCACGCGCCCGGGCGTCGCCATCAATTGGTCGAACTCCGCGCGCGTCAAAATCTTCGCCTTGGACGCGGGCTCAGCCGCCTGCTGCCCGAATGCCACCGCGGCGCTCAGCAAAATCAGCATCGCGACTCTTTTCATGTTCATCCCCTTTTGCATTCCGCCGCGTCGGCGGCTTCTCGAAGCTTATAATTGCGTCTTCGCATCTACCGCTTTCACGATTGCCCGATCCAAAGAAAGCGATCCCCCGCCGCGAATGATCAGCGGTATAGCCACGGCAAACGCCAGCAAATGAAATTCAAATCCCTCGGGTCTCGGCTTGCCCGCCCAATTCATGAAAAATCCGACGTGCCGGTGCAGCAGCATCACCGCCATGAACATGTCGAACGCGATGGCCAGCGCTGCCAGCCGCGTCAGAAAACCTGCAAACAGAGCCAGCGGGCAGAAAAACTCCACGAAGATCACCAGAAACGCTGCGAACGCCGGGATGCCCATGCGCTCCAGGATGCCCATGGTGGCGTGAAATCCGCCGCCGCCGAACCAGCCCAGCAGTTTCTGCGCGCCGTGCGGAAAAAACACCACCGCGAGCATGATGCGCATGAACGTCAACACACAATCCTTTGGCGTATTGAAAAAGCTCCTGAGCATGGACACCTTTCTTGGCGGCCCGGACGAAATTGCCGCAGCCATCCGCGATACTTATAGACGTCTGGCGGTCACAAATGTCGCGGCGGGCGGCCCTCAACCACCTTCACATTTTGAATGAAAATTCGGGTGTTACTTGGTTGATTTGTAGTCGAGGCCCGGAAGTTTGTCCTTGTGTCCCAGCGAATCCCATTTCTTGAGCTCCGACAGCGTGCAGGGATGCGCGTCGAGCCGCCAGTCCGCTCGCAGCTTGTAAAAGAAGGTGATGTGCCAGGGTTGCGTGTAGGCCTTCGGATCGTCAAACGTGAAATAAATCTGCAGCGTATCGTGATCGATGCGCTGCCAGCGCTCAGTCTGGTGCATCGACTCAGTGAGCGGCAAGCCCGTCCACGTGAGGAATTGCTTGCCGTTGTAGGCCGTTGAATCCACCACGAACGCATCGCCGTCCCACTTGCCCGTCGAATAACCCATGTAGTCGGGGTCGACATCGTCCGGCACTCCGCGCCCGTCGGTGAAAATTTCGCGCCAGTTATCGTAATACTCGTAGTGCTGCACCATGCGGTCCTTCGCCTGGATCACCTCAAACGGGCGCGGCGTGAAAAAATTCCGCGCGGTTCCGAATGGGTCGCAGTCGTTCACGTCCCCGGCCTTGATAAACTTCACGTTATCTTCATATTTTTGCTTGCCCCACGGAGTGAACGGCGGCAGCGGCGTCGGCTCGCCATTCAGCGCCAGCGGATTCACCTCGTCCTTCGGCTGCATGTACGGCGCGGGATCCCACACGCCGGTAATATCGTGCGCGTCATAGGGAAGATTCTTCGTATCAGGCTTAGCCTTTGCCGGTTTGCTCGCCTGCGAAAAGGCGTTCGGCGAAACCACAATCGCGGTAATAATCAGCGCCAGCCAGACCATTCGCTGCGTTCGCATTCCGGACATCCCCCTTTCGCGCTCTCGTCGCAATTCCCTATTGCGGAGGCTGCTCGCCGATTTGTCCCGGACCAAGTTCCTGCCCGTTCGGCAGCACCAACTTGCGCACCATTCCCACCGGAGTGCCGTTCTTGCTGGGGACGAGCGTAATGGTGATTGCGTCTCCCGGATGCAGCAACTCGCGATTCCATCCGGCGCGTTTCATCACGGCCGGCGCCAGTGTCTCGATTGCCCAGTTCACCGTTTTGCCTTTGTCGTCTTTCACGTCGACGTAAATCTGGCAATGCGGATTTGCCCAGTAATATTCGGTGACCGTGCCTTTCAGCGTAATGGGATTCTTCGTGTCGTATTCCGAGCCGCCGTGGTGCGCCCATGCCGGAAAGCTCGCAAAAATCAACGCCAGCACAGCCGCACCTGCAATGCCAAACACGCGCTTCATACCTGTCACCTCCGGCGATTACGCGCGAGTTTATCAATAAAGAAAGCGAAAATGTAGGATTGATTGCCGCACAAAAGGAATTGCCGGGATCGGAATCAATTTCAGCCGAGGCTCAGCATGTTTCCATCGCCGCGACGAGCCTCACCAACGGCTCAACTGGAACGCCTCAACTGAGCCAGCAGTGCCCCGGAAGCTGAACTTCCAGCACCATGTCGTGGCTTTCCGAGGCGTACACCAGGCACGAAGTGCATTTCAGCAGTGCCGTCAGCGATTGCGCCACTTGTTCCATCCGGTCGTCGATATGCGCGCTGGAGGATTTCTGGCTCGAGAGGGAGTCCAGCACTGCTTCACCTTTGCTTGTAGGTATGACGAGGTACATGAGTCAGCCTAACAACCGCACCGGAAAGGTGTCCAATTTGTCGTTTGGATGTGTGCCATCCCGTTTTGACCAGGCGAAATCAGCTGACTTCATCGGTGCATCGCAGTTTCCCGCTGCAGCCGTTTTCTGTACAATCGCGCCGCTGAATTCTTGCTGTAGTATCGTCTCAATTCGCTAAGTCATTCGTGGATCGGTTCCCGGAGGATCATGATGCGCAGAATACTATTTTGGATCGCGCCTCTCATCGTGCTTGCCAGCCTGGCAACTCACGCGCGCGCCGCCGCCGAAAAAACGCTGCGAATTTATTTCATTGACGTTGAAGGTGGGCAATCCACGCTGCTCGTCGATCCGGCGGGCGAGGCGCTGCTCATCGACACGGGTTGGGCTGGATTTAACGGGCGTGACGCCGACCGCATCGAAGCAGCCGCGAAAGCCGCCGGGGTCCATCAGATCGACGTCGCTGTGATCACGCACTATCACGGCGATCACGTTGGCGGCATGCCGGAAATCGCGAAGCGCATGAAGATCGCCACCTTTGTGGATCACGGCGCCGACGTGGAAAATTCCGACCGCACCCGCGCCGGCTATGCGGCTTACCTCCAGGTCGCCTCCGGGGCAAAGCGCATCATCGCCAAGCCCGGCGACCAGCTTCCCCTGCGCGGCATGCGGGTCGAGGTCGTGGCCGCCGCCGGACAGGCGATCCAGTCGCCCGTATCACGCGGAGCGGCCAATCCGCTTTGCGCGTCCGAACCCGAAGCTCCTGTCGATTCCAGCGAAAACGCGCAGTCGGTCGGAATGCTCATCACCTATGGCAATTTTCGCTTCCTCGATCTTGGCGACTTGACCAAGAGAAAAGAAAAAGCCCTGGTCTGCCCGAATAATTTGCTCGGGACTGTGGACCTTTACCTGACCTCGCATCACGGCCTGGACGAATCCAATTCCAAGGCGATGGTCGACGCCTTGCATCCGCGCGTGGCCATCATGAACAACGGCGCGCACAAGGGCGGCATTCCCGCCGCCTGGCAGATCGTTCACGACTCGCCCGGCCTGCAAGCTTTATGGCAATTGCATTATGCAGTCGATGGCGGCAAGGACCACAACGTGGCGGATGAGTTCATCGCCAATCTCGGAGAAAAGGACGAGGGCAACTACATTAGCGTCTCCGCGCAAGCAAACGGCATCTTCACGGTCACCAACTCGCGCAATCACCTGTCGAAGACGTACTCGAAATAGGCGCTGCGGCAGCACGCCACGGCGGCGCATCAGAACGTAGCTGTTCCTTATGACTGAGGAATCGCCGTCAAGGCGCTTGCCGCCGCCCGCCACTTGCCGTTTTGCTTTACCAGCACCCGCGTCACCCGCCACGCGGCGTCAATCGCTTGCCCGTTTGTCCCAGTTCCCTTCAGCACGCGCCGGTCGGTCAGCACCGCTGTGTCCCCGTAAATCCCGCGGATCTGAATCTGATCGCAGAAGCCCTGGAATTGTCCAGGCTTGCGCGCGCCAATTCCCTTCAGCAGCGCCTCGGCGCCGGAAGCGCGTCCATCGCCACCCACCTCGAACATGTGGTCGGTGAACAATTCTTTCAAATACGCTGTGTCGCCATTTGTCGCGGCGTCCACCCATTTGTGATCGATCCCGATCAATTCCTTTTCGGTCGCGTTTTTCGCCACCGTGTCCGGAGTGTCGTGCGTCATAGGCGTCGCCATTATCGAAGGCTTTAACGGAGTCATTTGCGCCCCGAGCGCTCGCCACTTCCCTTCCTGTTTCTGCAAAATCCGCATTACAGTGTATTCGCCGCTGATTTGTCTCCCATCCGGCGCTGTGCCCATCTGCGTCGTCTGGTCCGTGATGATTGCCGTGTCGCCATAAATGCCGCGCACCACCACATCATCGATATCCACTAGGATGTGCCGCCCGGGCGCGCCGATAACCTTGCGCATTTCCTCGCCGGTTTCCACCACGCCTCCGCGCTGCACTTCGAACATTCCGGGCGCGAATAAACCCTTGAGATACGCCACATCCTGCACCGTCGCCGCGTGCAGCCATTGCTTATCCACCGCCGTAAGTTCCCGCTGCACCGCAGCATCGCCCCTTGCGGCCCCGCCATGCGCCGCTGTGCCATCCAGCCAAATCACCCGGACAGCAAGAATGGTCAAAATAGTTGTGAGCAGAATTTTTCGCGTGTGTGCCAAGTGCGCCTTCTTCGTTTGTGGTGGAGGCTATCCTAGGACACGCGCGAGCACAACTGGCTGGTCGCTACTTCCACGAATTCCAGATACGTTTGCAGCGTGGTATCGGCCGGGATTTCGCGCTCTTTCCGTTTTCCCTCGCGCCAATCGAGAATCGACAAGAACGCTGACGGATTCGCGCTGGTGAGCGCCGCTACCGCGTTCACCGCATCGCGCTTGGTAATGGGCGCCGGCTGGCCCAGCGCGATCACCGCGTGGCGGAACAGCGCGCAAAAAGCGGAAATCGAAGCGAGCATGATGCCCAGCTGCGCCTTTCGCTTCGCCGGTGCCAGAAGCACCGACTGCCGCAAGCGCAACCAGTTCGTACGTAGTTCGCGTTCCACCTGCAGCCGGTGAAGTTCCATCGACACTTCGAAAGTTTGCAGGAACTCCTGCCCGAACAGCATGCGGTGCCGCAGCTTCATATCCAGCAACTCGATGGCAAATACGTCCGTCGCCGCGCGCAGTTCTTCCATGGTGAAAATGATCGGCGTCGAATCCCCGTGCCGCACCCACCATTCCGCCAGCGGATGCAGTTGCTCCAGCTCGCGGGATCCCGCCAACCCTACGATGCACAGAATGTTCAGATCGGAATGCTTGGCGACAAATTCTTCCGTCACTGCGGACCCATACAAAACTATAGCGGTCAGGTTTGCGCCCGCCGCCGCTTTCGCTCGCTCCACGAATTCAGTCAGCCTGGTTTCCACGCCTCACGTCCTCACAGTCACAATAGACCGAGCCTCACCAGCTCCCGCTCGCGCCGCCGCCACCAAACGATCCTCCGCCGAATCCTCCGAACCCCCCGCCACCACCTCCGCCTCCTCCGCCACCGAATCCTCCTCCTCCAAAACCGCTTCCCATCATCGGGCCAATCCACCAGCCTCCGCCACCGCCGCCGTGTCTATTGAGTCCGGATCCACGCCCGCCGCCGGACCGCCGTAAAATCGAGAACACAAAAAAGATGGCGAAGATCAGCAGGAAGATTTCGCCAGCCGTCAGGCGCGTGGACTCTGCAGCAGGCGGTGGCGCAGCACCCGGCGTACCAGTAAGCGTGACGCCGCGATCCGCGGCAATTACATCCGCCACGCGGCGCGCCATCAGCAGCAGCGCTGCATCATAATTGTTCTGCCGCAGATAGGGCACCGCTTCCCGTCCGATGCCGCCCACCTTGCCGTCGGGAAGTATCGCTTCCAGCCCGTATCCCACCTCAATGCGGTACTGATGATCGTTCACCGCCAGCAAAATCAGTACGCCGCGGCTCGACTGCTTCGGCCCGATTCCCAGTCGCGTGGCCAAATCGATGGAGTAGTCCTCGATCGGCCGGCCATCGAGCGTCTTGATCGTCACCACGGCAATCTGCGCATCCACCTTGTGATCTACTTCGGCGCAAAGCTCGTTGAGCTGGTCGCGCGTGGCGGAGCTCAACACGTTCGCAAAATCAGTGACGTAGTTTTTCGGCTTGATCTGTTGTGGCGACTGCGCTCTTGCCCCACTGGCCGAAAATTGCGCTGTGCAAAAAATCAGAAGAAGCAACGCAATCTGGCGCACGGTTACAACGCAAGCCGCCATTGGGCTGTAATTTATGGCTTTTGCGCTTGCGCGCGATGCTTCAGGACGGCGGAGGATAGATGGCATGGAATTTCGTGTGGCTTAAACGATCGTAGGGCTCAATTCACACAGTGTCAACGTAACTGCGGCATTGACCTGTCCGCACCCTGCGCCTTTGCAAAATCCGATTCGTTCGCGAACCTCGCTGCATCGAATCAATGTCTCGCGCATCGCTTATACGATAGGATTATCCTGAAACTTTCACATTTCCCAGCCGTTTTAGAGGGATGCACGCATCCCCATGCTTCTTGTGGAGAGGACTGAAAAGATGAATCACAGCCTTAAAGCTGCGGCCGTGCTGCTTTTGATCGCTTTGCAGATTCCCTTGCCAGCGTTCGCGCAGCAGGGCGTGCCGCCCACTTCGCCCCCGGCCACACAAGCTCCGCAAACCAACCCGCCGCAGCCGCAAACGGAGGTTCCCGCGCCGGCAGCTGCGCAGGCTCCCGTGCCGCCGGCCCAACCCGCGCCCCCGTCTCCGCCCCGCACTCTGAATCTTGCGCCCGACTATTCTTATGGCAAGCGCTGGTTTCCTACCGTCACCGCTCCCTACACACCGCTGCATGTTCCCGCGCTTGAGCTCAGCAATTCGCCGCGCCTGAACCAACTCATCGAGAATGGCAAGCTCATGCTCACTCTGGAAAACGCCATTTCTCTGGCTCTTGAAAACAATATGGACATCGCCGTGCAGCGCTACACGCCCTGGCTGGACCAAGTGAATCTTCTCCGCTCGCTTTCTGGCGTGAACGGCAGGCTTGTTTTCGATCCAGTCCTTACCGGCCAGGCGCTGATCGCTCAATCTTCGCAGCCGGTGAATAACCCCTTCCTCGCCGGCGTGGCAGCCGGAGCGCTGCAGACGACGGGCGCTCCCGTGGCGCCAAATCTCGTCCAGCACAACGCCCAGGCGAATTTCAATTACACACAGGGATTTTGGCCCGGGACGCAACTCCAGGTCACTTTCAACAACAATCGCTCCTCCATCAATTTTCCTTCGGATCTTTTCAATCCCTTTAGCGAGTCCACTCTTACTGTGCAGCTCTCCCAGCCTCTTCTGAACGGCTTTGGCCGCATTCCCAATCAACGCTACATCATCGAGGCGCGCAATACCGTCAAGGTCGGTGAATCGCAGTTCGCGCAGCAGGTCATCAACACGGTCGCGCAGGTTTCTAATGCTTACTGGGAACTCGTCTACGCGCGCGATAATGTGAAAGTGGAACAGGCCACCGTTGGCGTCGACCAGCAACTCTACGAGAACAATAAAAAGCAGCTCGAAATCGGCACCATGGCTCCGCTGGACGTGATCACTGCGCAATCGCAGTTGGCCTCTGACCAGCAAGCGTTGGTCCAGGCGCAAAATACGCAGCTTCAGGACGAAACCACGCTGCTCGTGGCCATCACCAAAGATCCATTGGCCATCTCTACCGCGAACATTGAAATTTTCCCCACCACACCCATTCGCACGCCCGATATGATTGAGAACATTCCCCTGCAGCAAGCGGTGCAGGAAGCTTGGTCCAGACGGCCCGAGCTTCAGCAGGCCTCGCTAAACCTCAAAAACGCCCAAGTGGAAGTGCAGGCAACAAAAAGCGAACTGCTGCCTACCGTGAATCTGTTCGGGCTGTTTCAGCAAATCGGCATTTCTGGTGCGTCGGCTACCACCACATCCACTGCCGCCGGATTTGCTCCGGTTCTCACCGACCCGATTCTTTTCGCCAATGGCACTCCCGCTGCAATCGGGATGCTTCCCATCTATGTGGGCGCACAGACCGTCACCACTACTACGACGCATCACAACGCCGGCTTACTCGACACCTGGAGCAGCATGATTCACAACAATTACCCGACGTATGAAGCGGGCGTGAACATCACGCTGCCCATTCGCAACCGCGCCGCGCAAGCGGACAATGCTCAGGCTTCCATCAATCAGCGTCTGCAGCAGGTGCAATACCGGCAGACCCAGAACACCATCGTGCTCAACGTGCGCCAGACCATGATCGCTCTGGTGGAAGACCGCGCCGCGGTGGCCGCCGCCCAAGAAGCGGAAACCCTTGCGCAGCAAACTCTTGATGACGAGCAGAAGAAATACCAGCTCGGCTCCTCCACCAGCTATAACGTCGTGCTGCGTTCCCGCGACCTTACCGCCGCTCAGGGCACTTTGCTGCGCGACCGCATCAACCTGGTCGAAGCGGAGGTAAACTTTAATCAGTCCATGGGACGCACACTCGACGTGAATAACATCACCATCGAGGACGCCAAGAACGGCAAAGTGGCGCCCGTGCCAAACATCCCGGGCGATCTCAGCGGAAACGGAATGCAACCGGCGAAACCATGACCCTGCGGCATCTCGTCTGGCGGCTGCGCGAGGAGTTTTATCCGGAGAAGCATCCCTTCGACTATCTCACCGGATGCGATACCTCCGGTATGGTCCATCGTCACCGCATTGCCGCCGATTCCGAAGATTACCAGGCCATCGATCCGGATATTTTCCGCACGTGCCTCGGGCATATCCGCGAAGATCTTTCGCGATTCACTTTCGTCGACCTCGGCTGCGGCAAAGGACGGCCTCTTCTGCTAGCCGAGGCATACGACTTCCGCCGGATCATTGGCGTGGAGATCTCGGGGCGACTGGCAAAAATCGCGGCGGTAAATGCAGCGCGTGTGGAATCACAGCGAATCTCCGTGGTTTGCGCGGATGCTCGCCGCGTGCGCTTTCCTTCCGGGCCTTTGGTCGTGTTTTTGTTCAATCCCTTCAGGGCCGAAATTCTCAGTGCCGTGGTACAGCGCCTCTCACAGCACGCGAACGAGCTCTATGTCGTCTACATCAACCCCTTGTATGGCGACCTGATCACCGACATTCCGCGCATGCGGTATTTCGCCCACGATGACTGGTGCACCGTCTGGCACCGCGACGCCGGAGCAATCCCCGGAACGCCACAATGACCGATCCCGTTCGCAAGCCCACGCAGGCTCCGAGCGGCAACGGACCATCCACGCCCACGCCGCGTAAGCCCTCTGCCAGCGAGCGTGAATGGGAAGAAAAGACTCTCGCGCCCACTCTCGCCAAATCCCCCGAGCGCGCCGAAAAATTCACCACCGTTTCAAGCTACCCGATCAATCGCCTCTACACCGAAGCCGACCTCGCCGATTGGTCCGCTGCTCGCGATTTAAACTTGCCCGGCGAGCCGCCTTACACGCGCGGCATTCACCCCACCATGTATCGCGGACGCCTCTGGACCATGCGCCAGTTTGCCGGCTTCGGCTCCGCGCGCGACACCAACGAGCGTTTCCGCTATCTGCTTTCGCAAGGTCAGACCGGCCTTTCCGTCGCGTTCGATCTGCCTACCTTGATGGGCTACGACTCCGATCATCCACTCTCCGAGGGCGAAGTGGGCAAGTGCGGCGTGGCCATCAGCTCTCTCGCGGACATGGAAGTTCTCTTCGATCAGATTCCGCTCGCCAGCGTCACCACTTCGATGACCATCAATTCGCCCGCCGCGCCGATCTGGGCCATGTATCTCGCTGTCGCCGAAAAGCAAGGTGCGGATTGGAAGCAAATTTCCGGCACGCTGCAGAACGACATCCTCAAGGAATACATCGCGCAGAAGGAATACATCTTCCCGCCCGCGCCTTCCATGCGCCTGGTTACCGACACCATCGAGTTCGGCGCGAAGCACACGCCGAAATTCAATCCCATTTCCATCAGCGGCTATCACATTCGCGAGGCCGGCTCGACGGCCATTCAGGAACTCGCCTTCACTCTGCGCGATGGCATCGAGTATGTGGAATGGGCGCTGCGCCGAGGCCTGCACGTCGACGATTTCGCTCCGCGCCTTTCATTTTTCTTCAACGCGCACAACGATTTCTTCGAGGAGATCGCCAAGTATCGCGCCGCGCGCCGCATCTGGTATCACACCATGCGCGACCGCTTCGGCGCGCAGAATCCGCGCTCCTGGGCCCTGCGCTTCCACACGCAAACCGCCGGATGCTCGCTCACCGCGCAGCAGCCGCAGAACAATATCGTGCGAACGGCAATTCAGGCGCTTGCCGCCGTGATGGGCGGCACGCAATCGCTGCACACCAATTCGCTCGACGAAGCCTGGGCGCTTCCCACCGAAGCCGCCGCCACCATCGCCCTGCGCACGCAGCAGATCATCGCGCACGAAACCGGCGTCACCAACACCGCCGATCCGCTCGGCGGTTCGTACTTCGTCGAAACGCTCACCAATGAAATCGAGCGCGGCGCGCTCGATTATTTCGAGAAGATCGACGGCATGGGTGGAATGATCGCTGCCATCGAACAGTCTTATCCTCAGCGCGAAATTGCCGACGCCGCGTACCAATATCAGCTAGAGGTCGATCGCAAGGAAAAGATCATCGTCGGCGTGAATGAATACGCGTCGGAAGAAAAGCCCATCGAAATTCTGCAGATCGATGAGTCGGTTGCGCGCCAGCAATCCGCGCAGTTGCAAAAACTGCGCGCCGAGCGCAGCAATAGCGAAGTCGATCGCCGCCTCGCCGCGCTGCGCAAAGCCGCCGACGGCAACCACAACCTCATGCCCTACCTTTACGACGCGGTGAAAGCCTACGCCACCCTCGGCGAAATCTCCGACGCCCTCCGCTCCGCCTTCGGCACCCACACCGAAATCTCCGTCACTTGAGTTTTCCCTCTTTGGTTTTTTTGCTTTTTGCCGTCATCCTGAGCGCAGCGAAGGATCTCTCTTTCTGTTGCCGTTTGCCCCACGTCGTCATCCCGAGCGCAGTCGAGGGATCTACAGTTTCCTTTGCGGTTGTTTTGTTTCTACGCTGTCATCCCTAGCGAGCGGACGTGCGCCTCAGCGCACAGAGCGACAAGGTATCTCTCTTTCTGTTGCCCTTTGTTTCACGTTGTCATCCCGAAGCGAGCGCAGTTCAGCGAGTCGATGGACCTCTCCTAGTTTTGCGCGCGACCTCTCGGCACTGCAAAATCGAAGCGATCAGTTGTCACCGTACGTCAGATGGGTGGGTGGAACAATTTCCGGAAACTCACCGCGGCGAAGCGTTGCAATTAACATTCTGAGTTTTTCCCTGTCCTTCTCCGACTTGAGTGAGTCCGAATCGAAAGCGAAAAGCTGTCTGCGAATCACCTCGAGACGACGGTCCGCTAGAGCGACAGATGTTGTCCGGTCCCAGTCCCAATCGCTTTCCGTCCCGAGAAGATGCGCTTCGAGTTCGTCGGCAAATTGCTCGGGGGTAACCACCCGTTTTATCGGCAAGGCAGCTACGATGAGTGCCGTCACTACCATCAGCAGAGGAACAAGGATTATCCATTTCGCTGAATGCAGGAAATAAGCCAACAAGAACGCAGGAGCAAACAGCATAAGAAGGGTTATCGCGCGGCCCCGCCAACTAGAGAAGTTAATGACCATCGAATATGCCTTCTGAGGCGGACATGCTCTCCTATTCGGTACCAGACTCAAAGCGCTTTCTTGAGGGCCGATTTCGTCGCACCACCATCCGGGCAAACCTACCCTTTCCCTCCCCTTTTCAGTATTCTTGTTAAAACATGCCCGACAAAAAAATCCGCGTCCTGATCGCCAAGCCCGGCCTGGACGGCCACGACCGCGGCGCCAAGGTCATCGCCCGCGCCTTGCGCGATGCGGGCATGGAAGTGATCTACACCGGCCTGCGCCAGACGCCCGAAATGATCGCCTCCGCCGCGCTGCAGGAAGACGTCGACGTCATCGGCCTCTCCATCCTCTCCGGCGCGCATAACACGCTCTGCCCGCGCCTGATGGATCTGCTCAAGCAAAATGGCATGACCGACGTGACCGTCCTCATCGGTGGCATCATCCCCGAAGCGGACATTCCCGCGCTCAAGCAAGCGGGCATCGCCGAAGTTTTTCTTCCCGGCACCACCACGCAAGCCATCGTCGACTTCATCCGCCAGCGCGTCGCCGCCTCGCAAGGAGCCGAACGCACTTGAGCACCGTGAAGCACGCGGACAAGGACGCCGCCAAGCCGGTGGCGAAAGCCTCCGCATCCTCCTCCGCTGAAAAAGCCACGCGCCAGATGATCGAGCGCCTCACCGAAATCAAAAACGAGGAAGAAAAAATCCGCCAGGGCGGCGGCGCGAAAGCCATCGAAGCACAGCATAAAAAGGGCCGCCTCACCGCCCGCGAGCGCATCGCCAAATTAATCGATCCCGGCACGGATTTTTTTGAGCTGGCGCTCTTCGCCGCCTACGAAATGTACGAAGAATGGGGTGGCGCACCCGCCGCAGGAACGGTTACCGGGCTCGCGCACGTCGCCGGACGCCGCGTGATGCTCATCGGCAACGACGCCACCGTGAAAGCCGGCGCCTTTTTCCCGATGACCGCGAAAAAAGTAATTCGCGCGCAGAACATCGCCATCGAAAATCGCATCCCCACCATTTATCTGGTCGATTCCGCCGGCGTTTTTCTCCCGCTGCAGGAAGACGTTTTCCCCGACACGGACGATTTCGGCCGCGTCTTCCGCAACAATGCCGTGATGAGCGCCATGCGCATTCCGCAGATCACCGCCATCATGGGCATGTGCGTCGCGGGCGGCGCCTATCTGCCGGTGATGTGCGACCACATCCTCATGACCGAAGGCAGCGGCCTTTTCCTCGCCGGCCCGGCCCTGGTGCAGTCCGCCATCGGACAGAAAACTTCCGCCGAAGAACTTGGCGGCGCGCAGATGCACGCGCAGATCAGCGGCACCATCGACTTTCGCGAGCCGGACGACGAGTCCTGCCTGCGTCGCATCCGTTCGCTCGTTGAAAAAATGGGACACCCGCCCGCCGCGCCGTTCGACCACAAACCCGCTGCCCCTCCCACGCATCCCGCCGACGAGATCTACGGCATTTTTTCCTCCGAGCCTTCCCGCCAGTACGACATGCGCGAGATCATCGCCTGCATCGTCGACCGCAGCGAGTTCGACGAGTACAAAGCCGAATACGGCCAGACCTTGCTCTGCGGCTACGCGCGCATCGGCGGCTGGGCCGTGGGTATCGTCGCGAACCAGAAAAAAAATGTTGCTGTCTCCGCGCCCGGCACTGGCGAGAAGCGCATCGAATTCGGCGGCGTCATCTACACCGAATCCGCCGACAAAGCCGCGCGCTTCATTCTCGACTGCAACCAGAACCTCATCCCGCTGGTTTTCCTGCACGACGTGAACGGCTTCATGGTCGGCAAAGAAGCCGAGTGGAGCGGCATCATTCGCGCGGGCGCGAAAATGGTGAATGCCGTCTCCAATAGCGTGGTGCCGAAAATCGCCGTGATCTGCGGCGGCAGCTTCGGCGCCGGACATTACGCCATGTGCGGCAAAGCCTACGATCCGCGCTTTATTTTTGCCTGGCCCACCGCGCGCTATGCGGTAATGAGCGGAGATTCCGCCGCCGGCACGCTGGT
>DASZMG010000068.1:0-3028 GCA_035551975.1 Candidatus Acidiferrales bacterium
TTGCGGCTTCGCACCTCCCCGACTGGAGAACAGTGCGAAGCCGCAAGCGGCGATCTGAGCGCTGGCATCCGGCGCAATCGTTCCTCTTCATCACCAGCGACTGAAAGTCGCTAAGAAGGCTCGGCAGGAGCCTCGCCCTCCCCGCGCATGCTACCTCCGCCAGCCCGGTTACAAACCGGCGGAACGATTCGTCCCTTCTGACGTTGGCCCGCGTCGGCTATACAAGAGGCGTGATCGAGTTGACCTGGCAGCAAATCGTCGGCTTATTCATCCTGGCGATCCCAATCGCCTGCGTGGTGCGAACCGTCGTCTTTGAGGAAGCGTTTCGCGAGCCGCGCGACTGGTGCGCTCACAAGAGCAAAACGTGCCAGTCGCTGCTCAAGCGGAAATTCTTCTACCTGTTCATCTGCGAATATTGCTTCAGCCATTGGGTGACGCTCTTCTTCGTGCTGCTGACCGGTTATCGCCTGATGTATGGCGGGTGGCGCGGGTTCATCATCGGGTTCTTTTCGCTGGTGCTGGTCGCCAATTTTTATCTGAACCTTTACAGTCGCATCCGGCTGGAAATCACCAGCGAGAAAAAAACGATCGAGGCCAAGGAAAAACAGATCGAAAAGATGGACACCGAACTCGAGTCCGCGCCAGCGCCGGCCGGGGCCGATGGGCTGGAGTTTTCGCAGCAATGAGAACGATCGCGCATATTTCGGATTTGCACTTCGGCCGGATCGACCCGCCGGTGGCGGAAGGATTGGTGGAGGATCTGAAGGGTCGCTCGCCGACGGTGTTGGTGGTCAGCGGGGATTTCACGCAGCGGGCCAGGCCGTGGCAATATCGGCAGGCCGCCGACTATCTCAAGCGGCTGCCCACGCCGCAGATCGTGGTGCCGGGCAATCATGACGTGCCGCTGTGGGATTTCAGCCGGCGGGTTTTTTCGCCGCTCGGACGCTACCGGCGGCATATCACGCGCGATTTGATGCCGACCTATCGCGACCACGAACTCTTCGTGCTTGGCGTCAACACAGCTCGATCATTCACGCGCACCAGCGGCTGGATCAGCCGCCGGCAACTCGAGGCCATCCGCGAGAAGGCGTGCGCCGTTCCGCCGACGCTTTTCAAAGTCTTGGTCACGCACCATCCATTCATCCCCGCCCCGCGCAAGCCCAACAGCGACGTGGTCATCGGCGGCGCCCACGCACTGGCGCGGATGGAGGAGTGCGGCATCGACATGCTGCTGGCCGGCCACCTTCACCTGGCCTATCACGACGACGTGCGGGCGCATCACAAGGCCACGCGCCGATCGATCCTTTCCGTGCAAGCCGGCACCGCCACCAGCACCCGGCGGCGCGTCGAGCCCAATGCCTACAACTGGATCACCCTCAGCCCGGACCTGGTGACCGTCGCCGTGCGGGTCTGGAACGGTCAGTGCTTCGAGGAATCGCTGGTCACGCGCTATGAGCGAATCGCACACATCTGGCAGCGTGCCGCCCAGGTGAAAGTGGACGAGCCGGCAATCCGGGCACTCGAGCACACCGCCGAAGAGCGATCGCTCGAAGCGGACCTGCACGATGCCGCTCGATAATGACAGATATGAGCGGTGGCATAACTACCCGAGCATGCACCTTCCGAAAGACGCGAAATGCCATCACCGGAATCGAAACTCCTGTTGCCACACTCGGTATTCCGCTTGCTTGGTTGACGGGATACCCCAGCAAAATTCTCGCTGATACTCCAGCGAAAAGGCGAATTCAACCAGCGTGCTGGTCACGACCAATAGCGCGAGTAGCGCCAGAAGGCTGCGTCGCAGGTTGGAACGTCCGCGCACACGAATCAACAAATCGACTCCCGCGGCGGCGGCGAAGACCAAGGCGGGATAGAAATCGTGCACATACCGTTCACATATTCCCACCGAGCACAGGACAATGGTCCCGCCCAATGCCATCGCAACGGTTGGAAGGCGAAGTCGGCGCGCATCCTCACTGCGGCCGCGAAACAGAACCACGGCACCGCAGCAAGCCAAAAGGAATAAAGCAGGCATGCTTGCCGGGACGCTCGAACACCAGTAGTTATCAGCGATACGAGCATCGTCGAATATGTGTGCAGACCGACCTGGAGTGATCCAGGGAAAATCGCCGCGGAGGGCGACGCCGATCCGACCGAAATAGGCAACAGAAGTGGTCGGAACATTTTCCACGTGCAACTGTTTTCCTTCGGTTATGCGAAGACACTCGGGATGGATCCAATAATAATAGTAAAGATCGAGCGGGACGGATTTCCAAGTATCGAACTTGAGATAGTTGGTTCCGATGGAGCAGGCAATGGTAACAACCCCGAATGCTAAAGCGATGAGCGCGTGCTTGCCCGAGTGCGGGACCTTGGGAACTGCCCAGGCATCCGCGAGTCGAACTAAAAGTGAAGCCAGACGCGGAGACACGCGGCTGGATGCCCAGCGCGCCGCCTGAAGTGCCGATATTCCGAGCATCGCGAGGGTGGCGCCCGCGCCGGTGGTGGGACGAGCGAAAAAAGCGAGAAACGCCAGAGTTCCCGCTACTGCCAGTAGCTTGCCCGAGGCCTGCCGCGCGTATTGAAAGAGAGCATATCCACTGGCCATGGCGAGCGCGCTGCCCCAGATAGTCGCCTCATGATAAACAAACGAGCGGCTTGCCAGAAAGATCAATGAGGAGCCACACCCCGCCGCCAGAAGGTAAAGCAGCTGAAATGTCTTGACGACACTGCCTGGGATGTCCGCGGGGAGCGAGGCGGCAAGGCTTGCAATCAATCGATAGCTCACCCACAAACTTAAGACACACGCTGTCATCATGCTGAGACAGCTCCACTCGCCCCAAAGCCCGGGAAATACGCTTAACGGGATGCGAAAAAGCGCAGGCGTCAGGCCAAAGTAACCGTAGTATTTACCGTCGCGGATAAAGGCTTCAAAGTAGATCGCGTCGGGAGTCACATCCATGCGTCCATGAAGCAGGCTGTCGGCCAGCGAATCGTAGTAGTAGGTTAATGGTCCATATCTGAATGG
>DASZMG010000069.1:0-30079 GCA_035551975.1 Candidatus Acidiferrales bacterium
AGCGGCCGGTGGTCCAGTTATGGTCGCGCGTTAGATGTGCGGAGGTAAATCGCTCGTAATGGCCCAGGTCAAGATCTGTCTCAGCGCCATCGTCGGTGACAAACACCTCGCCGTGCTGATAGGGCGACATGGTGCCAGGATCTACGTTTAAGTATGGATCGCACTTCTGGAGGGTGACTCGGAGGCCCCGGCTCTCGAGCAGGCAGCCTATCGACGCCGCTGCTACGCCCTTGCCGAGGGAAGAAACTACGCCGCCCGTAACAAAGATATACTTCGGGCCGGTCCGCAAAGTGCTCGAAATCCTCCGGGAGAGTCGGCGTACAACGCATTATGGGTTGAACCGCGGAAACTGTCAAATCAGGATTTCAAATCGCAGGAATTCTCAAACAAACACGATAGCCGAATCGCAATCAGGATTTTGCGTCAGCCTCCAGAAGCTTCTCCACCCGCTCGACGTCCGCCGGCACATCCACACTTACCGCATCGTAGTCGGTTTCGACCACTCCAATGTGAAATCCGTTCTCCAGCCAGCGAAGCTGTTCGAGCTGTTCCACTCCTTCCAGTTCGCCGGGCGGTAGCGTGGGAAATTCCAGCAGCGCGTCGCGGCGAAAAGCGTACAAGCCGAGATGCTTCCAGAACCTTGGCGCGGTGGTTTTCGCCGTATCGCGAATCCACGGGATGGGCGCTCGTGAAAAATAGAGCGCGTTGCTATCAAAATCCCGCACCACCTTCACGATGTTCGGGTCCATGATGTCGTTGGGTTGATCGATCGCCGAGCACGGCGTGCCGATGTGCATTTCAGAGTTTTCGAGCATCGCTTCCACCAACCCGTCCACCGTTCCCGGATCGATTAGCGGCTCGTCTCCCTGCACGTTCACGTAAATTTCGGCCTCGATGTGCGCGGCCACCTCCGCCACGCGGTCGGTGCCGGTGCGATGGTCCGGGCGCGTGAGCACAGCTTCCCCCCCGAAAGATTCCACCACGCCCTTGATGCGGGCATCTTCCGTAGCCACCACGATGCGCGAAACTGTTCGCGCTTGGCGCACGCGTTCCACCACGTGCTGGATCATCGGCCGCCCCGCGATCGTGGCAAGCGGCTTGCCCGGGAAACGAGTGGACGCATAACGCGCCGGAATCACCGCGAGCACTTCGGTTATGTCTTTGGATGCCATTCCTGTTTCAGATGCAATCGCTTCATGGCGATTGCATCCGCAGATGTTAGCACGGTGCAACCAACCCACGCAGCCGGTCATCCTGGGTACAGCAAATTTTCGCCACAGCTACGCTATTTCTAATTGGACACGCGCACGTAGCGCACTTGATTTGAATGCAAGCAATGATAAAATCCATATCCAGCAGACGTGAGGGCGTCCGGGGAGGCACCTTGAAAGACCGCGCCGCGAAACCAGTTATAAACTGGTTACTCAGAGCGGAGCTGGCGATCCTCGCTCTAGCCCTGCTCGCACTCTCTCTTCCCCCCGTCTCAGCCGCACAATTGGACACGCAACAAAAAGATTCCCAGGATTCATCCGGCGGCCTGATCCAGGGACCCGCGACACTTCCTCCACCCGAAGACGGCGCCGACGCCCCAACGGGTATCGGAAAAGGCCGAGTCCTCCGCACCGAGACCGATATGACACTGGTCAACGTTTCGGTCACCGATCCGATCGGGCGTCTCGTTACCGGCCTCGAGCGCGACAACTTCCGCGTCTTCGAGAACGGCGAAGAGCAGGAGATTGTAAAATTCGCCAGCGAGGACGTACCGGTCTCCATCGGCGTGATCTTCGACATGTCCGGCAGCATGACCGACAAGATCGAGAAATCCCGCATCGCCGCCGTGCAGTTTTTCCGTACCGCCAACCCCCAGGATGAATTTTTCCTGGTCAATTTTAACGACCGCGCGCAACTGGTAAGCCCGTTCACGGCCAGCGTAGACGATCTGCAAAACCGCCTGATGTACACCGCCGCTCACGGCCTGACCGCTCTTTTCGACGGCGTTTACCTGGGATTGAGCCAGATGGAAGGGGCACACAACACAAAGAAAGCTTTGCTCATCATATCGGACGGGGGCGATAATCACAGCAGGTACAGCGAGACGGACATCCGCAAATTCGTGCAGGAAGCGGATGTGCAGATCTACTCCATTGGCCTATTCGAGCCTGATGGCGGGCCGACGCCGGAAGAACGAGCCGGTCCTTCTGTTTTGTACGATCTGACCGAGATGACTGGCGGGCGGTCTTTCACGGTCCAGAATCTGAATGACTTGCCCGATATTGCCACTAAAATCAGCATGGAGCTGCGCAACCAGTATGTTATCGGCTACCGGCCAACGGATCGAGCACACGATGGCAAATGGCGCAAAATCAAGATCAAGCTTCGGCCGCCAAAGGGTCTCCCTCCGCTTACCGTCGATGCCAAGAACGGCTATTACGCGCCGGGACACTGACTCAGGCATCGGCCACGACAATTTGAATTTCTCGATCATGCATACTTCTGGGGGATTTATGCACGCTCGCGGGCGTGATTCGGGAAAGACCTCTCTTCTCTCCACTTTTCTAACGGGTCTGCTGGCCTTCGCTGGCTTTTTCCTGATCGCGACGGTTCTGGGAAATCCCGCGGCGCTGGCACAAAACGACAGCCCGCTTCCGCCTTCCACGACTCCGATGCCGCCACCGCCGCCGGGCTATGGCGGGCAGCAAGAAAAAGGCTCGGGCAGCATCAAGGCCAGCGTCGATCTGGTCGTGCTGCATGTCACCGTCACCGACGAGTCGGGTCAATTCATCGGTGACCTCAAGAAAAGCGACTTCCGCGTCTCCGAAAACAAGGTGGAGCAGAGCATTTCCGTTTTCACCCGCGAAGACGTACCGGTGACTATGGGCCTGGTCATCGACAACAGCGGCAGCATGCGCGAAAAGCGCGAACAAGTGAATCAGGCGGCCATGACCTTCGTCCAGACCAGCAACCCGCAGGACGAGGCTTTCGTGGTGAATTTCAACGACGAATTTTATCTGGATACCGACGGCGATTTCACCAGCGACCCCAAGGACTTGCAGAACGCCCTTTCGCGCATCGACACGCGTGGCAGTACGGCTCTCTATGACGCCGTGATCGGTTCACTCGACCACCTGAAGAAAGCCCACAAAGACAAGCGCGCCCTGCTGGTGATCACCGACGGCGATGATGACGCCAGCCGCAAGACGCTTTCCGATACCATGAAAGCCGCCGCGCAATCGAACGCCGCGATCTATGCCATTGGCGTGTTCAGCGCTGACGACCGCCACAACGACAAGAAAATGGTGCGCCGCTCCACAAAAGAATTGAAGGATCTGGCGGAAGTCACCGGCGGCATGGCCTATTTCCCGGAGACGCTGGACGACGTAAAACCCGTGTGCGAGCAGGTCGCGCGCGACATCCGCAACCAATACACCATCGGGTACTATCCCACGAATGCGACGAAGGACGGCACCTTTCGCCCGGTGACTGTTCAACTGGTTTCCACCGGCGGCCATGGCAAGCTGTCCGTGCGCACTCGCACCGGCTACTACGCGCAGAAAGCCTCCGCTTCAGGCGACTGATTTCCCGCCGTTTCTTCTTTTACGTTGTCATCCCGAACTCCGCGACCCGGCTAGGGTCGCGCTGAGAGTCGAGGGATCTGCATTTTCTTTGTGTTGTTTTCGCCGTCATGCGGAGCTCAGCGAAGCGCCCCTCTTCAATTGTGATTTGTTGTTTTGTTTTTACGTTTGTCATCCCGAAGTGAGCCGCGCCCGGTAAGGGCGCATACAAAAACCTTAGCGCGCCTGTTTTTCTCGCTGTGTCATCCCGAAGCCAGCGATTCTCGGCGAGTTGATGGATCTCTCTTCGTGTGATCCGCTCGTCACGTCTAGCAATTGTTTCGTAGCGGCGGGCTTCAGCCCGCCACCTTCTGCTTTACGTTGTCATCCCGAAGCGAGCGGTTTTCAGCGAGCAAGGGATCTCTCTTCGCGTACAAATTCCGCCGCGAATGTACCAACATGCTGCCGGCCATCTCCACGTGCGCGTTTTTACCTGCGGCTTACCATCACCCTCAAAAATTGAAATGATAGCGAAGAACGCGGGAGGCGGGCGCATCCAGCACAAACAGTTCGTGCTTTGGGCTCACGGCAATGGGAGGGATGAAGCGATTCACCTGGCCCAACTGCGGCGAAAGATCGGCGTCCAGCTTCGGTTTTCCGTCCACGCCCACCACATGCAGGGTCAAGCCGTCGCCATCCATCAGAAAAAGATAACCGTCGCCCACGGCGAATTCGCTGCCCAGCTTGCGGTTGGCGCCGGCAGGCCGCGCGGAAATTTCGCCCGAGGCTTTCCCATCGTGCGTGAAACGCGCCACGCGGCTTTCGTCGGCGCTCAGCACATACACGTATCCATCAGGCCCGGCTGCAATGGCGCTGGCCCGTCCGCTGGCGAAGGGCCGCCACCGGCGCGCCAGACGAAAATGATCGGTGTAGGCCAGCACTTCGCCGGCATTACTGTCGAGCACGAAGATCATGCCATCGTCGCCCACTGCGACGCCGAGATCGTCCTCGGAATCAGGATGTGTCATCAGCCGGAAATCGCGGTAACGGTCGCCGCCGGGAAAAAATATCGATACCGCCGCGCGCGCGGCGTCCACCGTGTAAATTCCCCCGCCGCGGTCCACGGTAATTTCTGTCGGCTGCTTAATCCAGTCGTCCTGAAACGAAAGCAGCGGTGTGCCATCCGGATTGAACTTGTGCACGAAGTGGCTGCCCGCATCCGAGATGAAGATATTGCCGAGCGCATCGGCGGCAATGCTCGTCGGATCGTCGAGATGCCCTGCGGCATCGCCTTTCATGCCCCAGGTCGATACGTATTGAATCCCCGGCGCCCCCGTCGAAGATGCGGCCGTCGCGGAGGCCGCCACGGTCTTTGTGGATTGAGCCTCGGTAACCATTTTCGAGCAGCCGCCCGATGCCAGCGCCGCAAGCAGCGCCAGCGACAACGTTCCGCCAAACCGCCCGAGCCGTGTCCCAAAATAAAATCGCTTCCGCATATCTCTTAATCTATTCCAATCATCGCGTCGGAACATGCGCGCTTGCTGTATTGTCCCGGATGGCCAACGTCTTCCTTGTGCCTTTGGCACGCTTCACTGGCGCCGCTTCGCCCTCGGCACGCACTCTGCGCACAATGGTTTGATGCATGTGGTACAGCCTCTGCTCAGGCGCGCCGTTCCATAAATCCTCGAAACCGAAAGACGCATCTCCTCCTGGCGCCGTCCCTGCCGCCAGCTTTAACGGCAGCTTCCCGCAAACATCGCTCTCGACAAACGCCGTCTCGTAGCGCTCCCGCGCCTTGCCCCAAGTGAACACGCGCATCATGGTGAAATCGCAGGCTTGCCCTTCAGAGCCCTTGACGCCCAGCACCAGGTATTGCGGCTTCATCCCGCCGGTGTCGTCCGGCACGTGGTTCAGCTCGAACCAGGCTACGATGCGCATATCGGCGGCGCTCGCATAGTCCGGCAAAGGCGCCGGAACCTGCAGGTCGATGAACCGTCCAAGAATCCAGCCGCTCATTTCCGTCTGATCGGGCAAATGCGCGCGCACCAGCCACCAATCCTCCTTCCGGGCGCCGGGATTGGCGTCGCCAGGAGCGGCACTGCCCTCTTCATCGGCTGTTTTGGTTACCCCCGCGAATGGCACCGGCACCACACGCCGCTCGTACAGATCGACGGCGACATTCTTGTTCACCTGGCGAATTCGGGGAGAGTCGCGGCCAGGATCGAGATGCATGTTGCTGAGCACGCGCGTGCGCCCGCGCGCTTCGATGGGCTTGGCTGAGGTCGTGGCGTTCAGGTCCTTCGCCCTTTGCCAGAATTCCGCCGTCAGCAATTCGTGATCGCTCACCCACCCGGTAACGCCGTTCGCCGTGCGCACCTGCACTTGGTCGCCAAAGCGGCTCACGACGTCCATCTTGTCGCCGAAGCTCACCGTTGCCAGCGGCGAACGCACCTGCGCCGTCGTGCTCCACACCGTGACTTCGCGATTTCCGGCGTAAGCCAGTTCCTGCGGTGTTTTCTTGTGATGGAAACGGAAATACAGCGGCACCCCAACGACGACTACCACGATGAATCCGATGAGCAGCTTTCGCATCAGTGCCAAGTCCGCCTGGGCGATTTTTCTCGAACCGGCACGCGAGCGCTCAACATTCGCGGCAGATGAAAAATCTACAGGGAAGAACCGATTCTACATGAATGGATGCTGCGCTGCAGCGACCCGGCCCAGGAAATTTCTTTTTATGTGTCGAAGATGATCCGAGCCCACGGCTCTTTTACACTTACCACGCGGTCGCCGAATCCGATTCGGCCTTTGAATCAGTAGTTTTGTTTTCGGTTGTCATGCCGAGCGAAGCGCTTTTGCGACCCGGTGATTAAAGTCCGGAGCCAGGTAAGAAAAGGCGAGGAGAGATTCTTCCCTCGCGGCCCGGTGCGTAGGCTTATTCAACTTCTCCGAACGCGCCGGGTCGCAAGGAGGAGAGCGCCGGATTGGCGCTCTCCTGTGCGCTGCGATCAGGCGGCGGCAAGCGCGAGGTCGTAGCGGTCGGCGTTCATCACCTTGGTCCACGCAGCGACGAAGTCCTTCACGAAGGCCTCCTGCGAGTCGCTGCATGCATAGGCCTCGGCGATGGCGCGAAGCTGCGAGTTCGAGCCGAAGACCAGGTCGACACGGGTGGCGGTCCACTTGGGTTGGCCCGTGGCGCGATCGCGCCCTTCATACACGCCTTCGGTTGAGGTGGGCTGCCACTGCGTCTTCATGTCGAGCAGGTTGACGAAGAAATCGTTCGTCAACGTACCGGGCTTGCTGGTGAGGACGCCGTGTTTGGACTGGCCGAAGTTCGCATCGAGCGCGCGCAGGCCGCCGACGAGAACGGTCATCTCAGGAGCGGTCAGCTTGAGCAATTGCGCGCGATCCACCAGCAGCTCTTCCGCAGGTCTGAGGTTTCCGTTCCGGAGGTAGTTGCGGAATCCGTCCGCGAGCGGCTCGAGAACGGCGAAGGAGTGCACGTCGGTTTGGGCCTGCGAAGCGTCGGTGCGTCCGGGCGAGAACGGAACCTTCACGTTGTGCCCAGCTTTTTTCGCGGCTTCCTCCACGGCAGCGCAGCCGCCCAGAACGATCAGGTCCGCAAGCGAAACTTTCTTCGCTTTTCCGTTGGACTGCGCGCTGGAGTGCGAGGCGTTGAATTCTTTTTGAATCGCCTCCAACTTCGGAAGAACTTTCGCCAGCTCGGCGGGTTGATTCACTTCCCAATCCTTTTGCGGCGAGAGGCGAATGCGCGCGCCGTTGGCTCCGCCGCGCTTGTCGGAGCCGCGGAAGGACGATGCGGAAGCCCAGGCAGCGTTGACGAGTTGCGGAATCGACAAGCCGGATTGGAGAATCTTGGCCTTCAGCGCAGCGATGTCCTGCTCGCCAATTAGTTGATGATCCACGGCGGGGACAGGATCCTGCCAGATCAACTCCTCCTTCGGAACGAGCGGGCCGAGATAGCGCGAGAGAGGACCCATGTCGCGGTGCGTGAGCTTGTACCAGGCTCTGGCGAAGGCGTCGGCGAATTCCTGCGGATGATCGAGGAAGCGCTTGGCGATGGGCGCGTAATTCGGGTCCATCTTCAGCGCGATGTCCGTGGTGAGCATTCCCGGGGCGTGCTTCTTCGAGGGATCGTGCGCATCGGGAACGGCGCCCGCCGCAGTCCCATTCTTAGGAGCCCACTGGTTCGCACCGGCCGGGCTTTTTACCAATTCCCATTCGTAGTTGAACAAATTTTCGAGGTAATTATTGCTCCACTTGGTTGGGGTGGTGGACCACGCCACTTCCAAGCCGCTGGTGATCGCCTGCGAGCCGTAGCCGCTGCCGAAACTGTTTTTCCAGCCGAGGCCTTGTTCTTCGATGGCAGCGCCCTCCGGTTCAGCGCCGACGTACTTGCCCGCGTCGGCAGCGCCGTGAGTTTTGCCGAAGGTGTGCCCTCCGGCGATGAGCGCAACGGTCTCTTCGTCATTCATGGCCATGCGCGCGAAGGTCTCGCGAATATCGCGGGCCGCGCCGACTGGGTCGGGCTTTCCGTTAGGCCCTTCCGGATTCACGTAGATCAGTCCCATCTGAACGGCGGCCAGCGGATTCTCGAGCTCGCGATCGCCGCGGTAGCGCTCGTCGCCGAGCCACTTGCTCTCAGGCCCCCAGAAAACGTCCTCTTGCGGCTCCCAGACATCCGCGCGGCCGCCGGCAAAACCGAAAGTTTTAAATCCCATGGACTCAAGTGCGACGTTCCCGGCCAGAATCATAAGGTCCGCCCAGGAAAGTTTCCGCCCATACTTCTGCTTGATGGGCCAGAGCAAGCGGCGCGCCTTGTCGAGGTTCGCATTGTCGGGCCAGCTATTCAGAGGAGCGAAACGTTGCGTTCCATAACCTGCGCCACCGCGGCCGTCAGCGATGCGATACGTGCCGGCGCTGTGCCAGGCCATGCGGATAAAAAACGGGCCGTAGTGGCCATAGTCGGCGGGCCACCAGGGCTGCGACGCGGTCATTACGGCATGAAGGTCTTTGATCACAGCGTCGAGATTGAGGGTCTTGAATTCCTTCGCGTAGTTGAACTCCTTCTCCATGGGATCGGAGAGAGAGGAGTTCTGATGCAGTATCTTCAGGTTCAACTGATCGGGCCACCAGCCCGCATTGGTCGGGGCGCCCGCAACGGTGTGCCTGCGAGGGCCTGCGCCGGTTACCGGGCATTTGGCTTCGGTGGGATTGCTGGGGACGGATGCTGCCGTTGCTGAAAGTTCGTTGTCCATCTGGTCATGCTCCTTAGAAATTAGTGAAAAAATATTGGGTTTAAACTGCGGTATAGAGTGCGTCGATTAACGCGAAGCGCGCCGTGGAGCGCACTTCGCGCAAAATCCCCGGAAAATGAGTTCGCATTCGCGAAGAACCCGCTTGCCCAAGGTGCGCGAGGCAGGCCGGGGCACGTCGTACCACTCCAAGTCCTCCACATTGCCGCAGCGGTCGCAAATGAAATGGTGATGGCGCATTCCTTTCGCGTCGTATCGTGCGGCTCGGCCCTCGACGGCCACTTCACGCACTAAACCCGCCTGCACCATGTCCCGAAGATTGTTATAGGTTGTGGCTCTGGAAGAGCGCGGATCGGCCCGATTCACGGCTTCGAAGATTTCCACAGCCGTGGGATGACTGTTGTGCTCCATTAAAAATGCCATCACGGCGTAGCGCTGCGGAGTACAGCGCAACCCGCCGTCCTCCAGGGACCGTTTGATCGCATCGGCATTCACAGATATATCTGGAATATATCTAATCTGAGATTTTGTCAAGACTTGCGCTGTGGATAAGCCCGCGGGCGAAGCAGACAAAACCCACCCGGCAGCTATTTCGTGGAGGAGTACGCCGAGCCGCTCTTCCCTGCCAGATAGAAGTACCCGACTTTGTTGTTGGGCGCCGAGCCGTACCACATGCGGCCTTGCGCGTCGCGAAAGAACTCGCGCATCACAATTTCCGAATGCGGGAACGGGTACTCGACCGTCTTTCCGGTGCGAGGATCGAAGCGGCCGATCTCGTCCATATAGTGCGCGTCGTACCAGATGTAACCGTCTGAATCGATACCGAGCGCGTAGGGACTCGGGTCGGGACCAGGCAACTGATATTCCTTGAAAGTTTGCATCTTGGGATCGAACCGGCCCATTTTGCCGCTATTGAATTCGCCGAACCAGATCGTGCCGTCTGCAGCGATTTCCATTCGCCGGGGAAACGAATTCGCCGTGGGCGGAGTCCATTGCGTGACCTTCAGAGTTTTCCCGTCCACTTTCCCGATCTTGTTCACCAGCGGCCCGGTGAACCAGGCATCGCCATTCGACTCGGGCTTCACGTCATAGGCGTATTCGCCTTCGATGAAGCGGGTGAATTTTTCGGTTTCCGGATCGAAGCGCACCAGCGGCACTCCGCTCACCCACACTTTTCCGGCGCGATCGATGCGTACAGTGTGCTTCGATCCGCCATCCTCAATTCCCTCTTTGCCAGCTACATATGCATCCTGAAACTCGGTGATTTTTTGCGTGGCGGGATTCCATTTGCCGACGCGATTCGAGCCTTGCTCCGCGAGCCAAACCGAACCGTCCGGCGCGGGAACGGCCGAGTGAATGCCCGCTGTGCCGTTGAAAGGCACCGAAAAATCCTGCATTTCGCCGGTCTTGGGATCGAGCCGGGTGATTTTATTTGCGACGCCGAAATCGGGAATCCAGATATTTCCGTTTTTGTCAGGAGCGGCGCTGAATGGCATGCGGCTCGGCCCGGGCATTTCGTATTCCACGTAAACGATGTTCATGGCCACGCTGCTGAAAGGCCGCACGGTTTTCTGGTATCCGGGCAGGTCCGCGGGCGATTTCGGCAGCACGGAGTCGGGGCCGAAAAGGCTCGTGAGATACGCGGCTACGTCCGATGCGTCCTGATCGGTCAGATTCGGTCCCAGGAAAATGCTGAAATGCATGGCCTGGCGCATGAAGGCCACGCGGTCAGCCCAGCCGTCAGCGTCGCGCGTCACCGAGGCCATGCGCGTCTGAAATTCGTGGCATATGCTGCAATGGGCTGCGAGTAGGTCTTTGCCTTTCCCCGCGGGCCAGAGCTGCATGGCCTGGTTGAAGGAAATTTCATTCCAGCGCACGGGCGCCTTCTGCAGCGCGAAATCGAAGGAAGCTTGTTGATCGGCGGAGAGAGCCACACCGGAGCGCGGCTCGGCGCGAAATCCAATTGCCTTGATTTGGACGCGGTAATCGCCCACCGGCAAATTGGGAATGAGATAGCGCCCCCCGCTATCGGACAGCACGATCGTCGTAATGCGCGACTTGGTGTTCTGCGCTTCCACAAAGGCGCCCTGAAACGCGACTCCATCCGCGCCTTTCACCGTGCCGGTAATCGTCGCGGCGTGGCACGCACCGGCCAGAAGCAACGCGGCAATGAAACTTTTCAGGATGTTCACTCTAGCCGTCATCGGATCAGACCTTCTGTAACAGCGGGCGCAGCTCGCGAATATTATTCAGTTTTTCGAGCGCGTACACTTTCTCGATCAGGCTCGCCACTTTCGCCCCGCCCAAGACGGGAGTCATCAGGTCGCGCGCCTTCGCCACCACTTCCTCGCGCGTCATGGGATTGTCGGAGGTGCCGCGCACAGCGGTGATGTGTTCGGTAAGATTCGTCCCGTCGGTCAGGGTCAACTCGACAATCGCTTCACGATGCGGCAGGCGCTTTTGCAAATCCGCGTCTTTAACTAGTTCTACCTTGGCACGCTCGCGCATCACCGCGGGATCCTTCATGCGCGCCTTGTCGTGTGCGGCGCGAAAGGAAGCAGTCTGGTCGAGCAACATCACCGCTACCATGTACTGCATGCAGATATCCGGCGCGTCGCGATTATCGACAATGGCCGCTTCGGTAGTGGCCACGCGCACCACGACTTTTTGCACCTGGTCCGCGGTAAACGGGTGCTTTTTCTGCAGCGCTTCAATGGCATCAAGCGGCGCCTGGATCGGGGAGCCAACCGTCCACTTCTTGATATTTGTGCGTACGATTTCGTAGCGCTCGCCGAGCTTGTCTGTAATCACGCTGGTGTCGGCGTTCGGCTCGAAGGCCAGGAAAAAATTGTCGGCGCCGGAGAGCACGTCGTCCACGCCAGTCCAGCCAGCCTGCACCAGCAACGCGGAGGTCACGCCGTTCCGCGCCGGCCCTCCGGCAAAAACAAAGCCCTTCTCGATGTGATCCGGGTCGCGCTGCCAGGCGGCAATACCGGAGGCTTGCTGCGAAGCGTAATCGAGCACCCAGCGCATTTGTTGCGCGTTCAACCCCGCCACGCATCCGGCCGCAGCCGACGCCCCAAACGTTCCGCAAATGCTGTGCGTGTCGCGATGCGATCTGGCGCGATATTCCTCGCCGCCGAGCGCCATGCCAATGCGTGGGCCAACGTCGTAACCAAGAGTCACCGCGCGAAGGAACGCGTTGCCGCCAATTCCGAATTTTTCGCCGGCAGCCAACGTGGCTGGCACAATGGGCGCGCCCGGATGCGATTCGGAAGGCGCATGCGAATCGTCGGTCTCGTCCGAATGCGCCAGCAGACCGTTGCAAAGCGCCGCTTCCATCGGCCCGCACACCACATTCGACCCAGCCACGGTGGCAACTTGTTCGCCAGCGTACGAACGCGCAAATTCAATTGCCACTTTGCCGGCCGGCAGATCGGAACCGGAGACCATGGCCGCAAAAGTGTCGAGAATGTGGTGCTTGGCCTGTTCGGCCACATCGGCGGGCAATTCACGTCCACGGGCGGCAGCCATGTATTCGCTGAGTTCGGTCATCATCGTGCCAACGGGAGCGGGAACCGGCACTCGACCTGGACCGGATGCGGCCATGATGGATTCCATTGGCAGCGCCGTGGCCGCAGCGGCGCAAGCGATGCCCCGCAGCACGCCACGTCGCGTCAAAGTAGATTCGTTTAACCAGCGCAATTCGTGCTCGCGTCTATCGTTCATCCTCACGCTCTCCATTTCAATGGAATTGGCAGGAGTTTAACATGTCGAGCTTTGGCTACTCTGAAAAAAACCTACAACGGCATTCGCGGCGCACTCGCACCACGAAGAGAACGTGAATATTTCATTCGGCTCGGAAACATCGGCTTTTTTCGCCCAAATTGCCCCTGACGCGAGTGCTAAAATTTGAACTGGGCAGTTGCGGTTTTTGGGAATCGTTCCCCGGGAGCACCGGAAATGGCCATCAAGCTACCCACAGTATGTCGGTTGGCCCTAGCTCTCGCTCTTCTCTTATTTGTCGGTTCGGGCAAAGCCCAATCCCAGAATCAAAACCAAAATCAAAGCCAAAGCGAAGATCAGAACAACGAACCAGGTCAGGCGCAAACTCAGAATCAAGCTGAGGCTCCGTCTGAAAACGATTCTAAAGATCAAGCCCAGGAGGCCAACGCGTCCGAATCACAAGCAACTTCGCAGTCAACCGCAGCAACCGCTCCTGCAAAACAGAACGCAGCGAAACCACCAGCAGAGGCGCAAAAGAATTCGCGCAAGTCAGCACCCATGCTGACCTACTCGCTGACGGACAATTATTCGGTTTCGCTCGATCCGGAATGGAATCCGACCAAGGTGAACGACATTCCGCCACCCGCTCCTCTCAGCCCCTATGCGCCATTGCATTTATCCGGCAATCTGGTGATGGCCAACCCCGCGCGCGGCGCCATTTTACAGTTCGCTACGTCGAACAACCCATTTGTAGGGCACGATTCCTACTGGCTCGATACCCAGATGCATTCGACTGACGGATCGGGCCTGAACCTGCTCGATATGTTCTTCTATTACTTTTTCCCGCCGTCGGATGCCTGCATGCATCAGGTGCTTACCACTGATGCCCCAGCCAGCCGCGCTTCGATCGCCGACGGACCGGCCTACATGCAGGTGTACTATTCGTGCCCACTCTCGGACACCCTCTCGGATTTTTACGCGGCGCAGGTAAGCTCAGGGATCACATTTCAACACACGAATGACGGCAACCGCGTCCTTGCGCCCGTAGGAGATTTCTATCTTGCTCCCATGGAGCAACTGGACGAATCGGGTATGACCTTCTTCATTTTCGAGGCTCAGGGGATGAATGCCGTTTCAAGCGACGCAGCGAGTCGCTTTCATCTGCCGCCAAACGCACAGGGCGGCCAGCCCGACTTCTTCTGGGCCATTGGGGCGCCAAGTCCCTTTCCCTTTGTGGACGATTCCAGCCAGAAGAATGTCGCAATTTTGCACGTGGCCTACGCCAGGCTGGGCGTAGATGCCGATGCCAGGGCGGATTTTATGAATATCCTGCATGAGATCCACACGCACTAGCGATGGAGATTGGCCCCAGAACCCTTGAATCTTTTGTGTAGACATTTCAGCCGCGCCCACGTCTTATGTAGTGCTTTACTTGTTCGAGTTCATCGTGGCAACGAATTTTCGAATTGACTCCAGCGGAAGCGAGCGCCTCGACAGATTTCGGTGAAGCCTAGAAAACTCCAGCCAAATTATTCGCTTCTATGCGCCGCGTTTGCCCTGGTGCCACTCATTTTGTGCGCGCAGGTGCGCATCGCTTTCGGCCAGGATTTTCGCTCATCGCTCGTCGTCGGGCCGTACTCACTTTCGTTTGGCGATGTCCAGATCGGAAAACCAGCCGACTCGCAAACCATCACCCTGCTGAGCACCGGCATGCCGGCACCCAGAATCGACAAGATCGAAATAAGCGCTCCGTTCACAGAGACAACCAACTGCCCTGTCTCACCCGCCACGCTGGCCAAAAACCAGACCTGCGGGATTGAGGTTGTGTTCGATCCGACCATGCCCGGCTCGGCATCCGGAATGGTCTCGATATTCCATGATGGCATTGCGGAGCCGATCAAGATATCGCTGAGCGGAACCGGAACAGCCGAGCCATCGTCTGTAAAGCTTTCGTCCACATCTCTTACGTTTGGAGAGCAGACAATTGGCACCCCCAGTCCCTCACAGACGGTCACACTCACAAGTTCGGGAGATCGGACACTTCTCATTTCGAGTATCAGCGTAGAGGGCGATTTCACCATCATGCCCGCATCCACCTGCGAAAGCCTGGTTGGATCGGTAGCGGCCCACGCGAACTGCACGGTTGTGATAACCTTCACCCCGCTTGGCGCCGGCAAACGAACTGGGGCCATCGTTTTCAAAGATGATGCCCCCGATAGCCCACAGCGCATCTCTCTAACCGGAACGGGATCAGGATCAGGATCCTGAGAACAGCATGGCAATGCGCGGCCTGAAGAAAGGCGATGATTCATGGTCGAAGAAAAAGATGTGCAGATTGAAGTCAGCGATGGCATAAAAATCGGCGTCCGCATTTACCGTCCCGGCGGCCCCGGGCCCTTTCCCACCCTGTTCGCCATTTCGCCCTATCGCTACGACAACAATTCCCTGCCCGCTTATCCGATGTTTCTTTGGCGCGAGACCGGCCCCATCGAGTGGTACGTGGAGCAAGGATATGCCTACGTTCACGCCGACGTGCGCGGGACGGGATTCTCCGGCGGCGAGTTCGAGTTGTTCAGCAATCGCGAGCAGCGCGACCTGTACGAAATCATCGAGTGGATCGGCACGCAAAGCTGGTCGAACGGAAAAGTCGGCGGGATCGGCCAATCCTATTACTGCATGTCGCAATGGTTCATGGGCATTCAGAATCCGCCGCACCTCGCGTGTCTCGGCGCGTATGACGGCCTGAACGAGCCCTACCGCTTTATGGGATATCCCGGCGGTATCGAGGCTGCCTTCACGGCATATTGGTTCAATTCCAGCGTGCGCGTTTCCAATTTGTATCCGGCGAACGGCGATCATCCGCGCTACATCGAGAAGGACATGTTTTTCGAGATGCAGAAGCATCCTCTCTATGACGATTTCTGGCGCGAACGAACCGCCGCCGAGAATCTCGACAAGATTTCCGTGCCGCTGTTTTCCATCGGCGTATGGGCCAAGCAGGATTTGCATCTGGAAGGAAATATTCTTGGCTACCTGAAAGCGCGTGGCCCCAAAAAGCTGGCCATCACCGGCACGCTGACGGCGTTTTCCTCGATGATCGATTTCGCGGACAAGGAGTTTCACCGCAAATATCTGCTGCCGTTCTACGACAAGTATCTGAAGGGACTCAAGACGAGCTACGACGAGCGCCCCAATGTCGAATACATTGTCCGCAACACCGGCAAGGTTCGCTCCTTCGATTCCTGGCCGCCGCCTTCGCGCCCGATGCGCCTGTTCCTGGATAAGGCGCAGACAGGGAGCGTTTCTTCGTTGAACGATGGTTCGCTGAAGAATTCCCCGGCGGCGAATGCTGGCACCACTTCGTATTCTTACCCGCGGCCCAACTGGGTGCTGGGCGTGGTGCCTCTTGGTCCGCAAGGGCCCGATCCGGCCAGCGGCACTTTGACTTTCACGAGCGAGCCGCTGCCGAACGACGTCGAAATCGCGGGAAACGGAAAATTAACCGTGTACGCGTCCACCACGCGCACGGACATGGATTTTCTGGTAAAGGTTTCCGAGCAGCTCGCGCAGAGCGCCGAGGAGCGGGCAAAAGGCGTGCAGCCGCGCTACGTCATCGCTACCAAGGGCTGGCTGCGCGCTTCACACGCCGAGCCCGATCCTGCGCGCAGCACCGATGAGATGCCTTTCTATGCCCATCGCAAGATGACCCCGCTTGTTCCGGGAAAGATTTACAAGATTGAAGTGCCGCTGTTGGCCATCGGATATCGATTTCAGAAAGGCAATCGCATCCGCGTGGAGATTTGCGAGGGGGATTCGCCGGTCACCGACAATCTCTTCTTTCACTTCTACCGGCCGGACAAGATCGGTACGGATACGATTTACCACGATGCCGAGCACGCCTCAGAGCTGATGCTTCCGGTGCTGGACGCGGCGGATTAACTGCCGCAACAACAGTGACAAACCTAACATAGAACTTTGTCGTTTTACGTTGTCATCCCGAAGCCGAACGGTTCTCAGTGAGGCGAGGAATCTCTCTTCATGTGCCGATCTCACCGCGACCGTAGCGACCGGCTGCAAGCCGCTTCTCGTTCGAACGAGCGCCGCCAAATTTAATCTACAAATTCAGTACCAGAATGCGCGGCTCGGTCATCTCCTCGATGGCGTAGCGCAAACCCTCGCGGCCCATTCCTGAATCTTTTATACCGCCATAAGGCATGTGATCGATGCGGAAAGAAGACGTATCGCCGGCGATCACGCCGCCCACTTCCAATTCCTCGAAGGCCTTGAATAGCAGCTTTGCATCGCGCGTAAACAGTCCTGCCTGCAAGCCATATTGCGACGCGTTCACGCGGCGAATGGCATCGTCGAAATCATCATACGGTTCAACATTCACCACCGGCGCAAAAACTTCCTGGCAGCTTACCTTCATCTCAGGCTTGGTGTGCGTCAGCACCGTGGGCTCCAGGAATGGGCCACGTCGCGTTCCGCCCGTCTCAATTTTCGCTCCCGCAGCCACAGCCTCTTCGATCCAGTTTGCGGCGCGCCGCGCGGCGTCTTCGGTGATCATCGGGCCCACATCGCCCGCGTCGTCCAACGGATCGGCGACCTTTAATTTCTTTACACCGGCCACGAGCTTTTTCGTGAAATCTTCGATGACATTTTTCTGCACGAAAATTCGCTGCACCGAAATGCAAGCCTGGCCGGCATAGGCAAATCCGCCGGCGATGCAGCGTTTCACAGCATCGTCGAGGTCCCAATCCGAATGCACGATCACCGCCGCATTCCCGCCGAGCTCGAGCGCTACCTTTTTCTTCCCGGATTTTGCTTTCAGCGACCAGCCCACCGCCCCGCTGCCGGTAAACGAGAGCATTTTCAGCCGGTCATCAGATACAAGCTTTTCGGCGTCGGTATTTGAAAGCGGCAGCACGTTGAAAGCCCCTTGTGGCCAGCCGGTCTTCTCAATCACTTCGGCCAGCATCAACGAGCACAAAGGAGTTTGTGGCGCCGGCTTAAGAATCATGGTGCAACCGGCGGCAATTGCTGGCGCCACTTTGTGCGCCACAAGATTCAATGGAAAATTGAAGGGCGTGATGGCCAGTATCGGCCCTAGCGCAAACCGCCGCACAATTGCGGACCGGCCCGCGGTTGACGGTTGCCAGTCCAAGGGCAGCCATTCTCCCGCAATCCGCAGCGCTTCTTCTGCGGCAACCGAAAACGTGAAAATCGCGCGATCCACTTCTACTCGCGCCGTCTTGATCGGTTTGCCGGCTTCCAGCGCCAGAACCCGCGCGAATTCGTCTCGGCGTGCGCGAATCCCATCGGCTATTTCGCGCAATACACGTTGTCGCTCGTAGGACGGCAGCTTGCGCGTTACTTCAAACGCGCCCCGCGCCGCCTGTACCGCCGCTTCCGCGTCCCGCGCGGTTGCGCGATACCCGGTACCAACTACCACGGAGTGGTCGTGCGGCGCCAGAACCTCGAAAGGTTCGCCGGAATTGACCCACTTGCCATCAACAAAAAACCCCCAGGATTTCGCCGGGCTCGACGTGATTGTAGCCATTGCAAGTACTCCCTGTTAGTTCGTTTGGCTGCTGAAATCAAAAGAATTAAGCTGCGACAGCTTTCTGTACGCGAAACACCAACCGATAACTCATATTGCAACGTTGCCCGTGCTACCACAAGGCTTCTTTTCCTTTTGCAGGAAGCATCTCGGGGAGAGTCGACTCTCAGCCTTGACCGAGTTCGAAAAATTCAGGTAGGTGGTAGCGAAAGATCAGGCGTCAGTTCGTATTTACGGCGTGAGCCGGCGTCTCCACCGTCACGTATCCCGTTTTGTAGTAGGCATGCACCAGCTTCTTCGCGGAGTCGCCCCCAACCAAGACACGAATTTTCCGCCGCATGGAATTCGGAGAGTTCACCGGCCGATATCCGAGCACATAGCGGCTGCGAATTTCCCGGCTGATTGCTGCGGCCGCCCCCGGAACTTTATCCTTATTATCGACGGTGATCGTCCGGCCGCCGGTCGCATCGGTAATCTGGCTCAGCCACTTCTTTCCCAAAGCTTCTTCCACCGTCTTGAACGGTCCGGTATCGAAGATTCCGATGGCATAAACCTCGACATCTGAATCCTGTAACTCACGCTTTATCTGCCCGAGCCGATGACGGCTGTGATTGTCGCCGCCGTCCGAAATGATCAGTAGCGCCTTACGCCTCTGCGGCGCCGAACGCATTCGCTCCTCCCCATCGGCGATTGCGTCAAAAAGCGCTGTGTTTCCATCCGGAGTCTGCAATCCCAAGCTCGATTGGATCGTGTCGATGGACTGCGTTGTCCCGGTGATCAGCTTCGGACGATCGGCGAACGTGATCACGAAATAATCGTCCTGCGCATTCGCATTCTTGAAGAACTCGCTGACCGCCTGCCGCTCCATCTCGAACTTATTCGACATGCTTTTGCTGAGATCGAGGATCATTCCGGCGGAAACCGGGGCGTCCTCGGTCGAAAAATACTCGAGCTTCTGCTGCTCGTCGTCCTGGAACAGCGCGAAATCGTCCTTCCGCAGGTCCATCACCGGCCGATTCATCACATCCGTCACCGACACCGGCACCAGCACCATGTTGACGCTCACGCGCATGGATCGTTCACGGGCTTGGCCTTCCCGGGCTTGGCTTTCGCGCGGCGCGCGGGCCAGATCAGCAGATTGATCGGCAGACGGCTTCGCCTCTTCAGAAGACTTCAAGGAGACCGGCTGGGCGGAAGCTGCGGTCTGCCCCTGTGCGCGCACCAGGAAAGCGATTGCCGGGGAGAGGACGGCGAAGCAAAAACAAGCGGTTGCGAATTTCCTGACTACACCAGTCACGCGCCAACCTTTCTGCGGAGGTGCAGAAGAACGGAGCTTGTGCGCTGCTGCCTGAATTGCGGAAGTCACGGTTTACATGAGTGTGTGGAACGAGTCAAGATCAACTTTACCTTTCGCGGCATTTTCGTGTGGAAACTAGACGTACTGGTGCCGCCGTTTTCGTTCGCCGAAGTTTTTTCTCCGGCTGACTGTGCAGCCTTTCGCCAAGGCACCTACACACGTCCCTTCCGCTTTTCCCTGTTGTTACCTCGAAGCGCATCCTGATACGATACTTCCCTCTGGGCGCCCCCCCTTAACAACGGGCTAATAAGTTGACTTTGTCTGAATCTAATAAGGGGAAGGTCCACGCCCGTGACAAATGAATTGAACGAACTGCTCGAAGCCGCAAAGAAAGTACCCGTTTCCGCAGAGCAAAAAGAAGAGCAGCGGCGAAGCTTCGCTTTTGGGAATACCAACATCGAAAATCCCCGCATTACCCGCGAAATTGTCGACAAGGAAGCGGAAGCTTTGCGCCGAAAGTAGATGAATGCTGGTGAGAGGCACAGTCAGGCACTCGAAGCTGCGCTAATTACCGATCCAGACGAGATAGCACGTCAAGAAGCACAGAATGGCCTTCGACAGTTTGACCTCGCTGTAGAACAAATCGAATATTGGCTGCAACCTGAACGAAAACCCTACAGGTTGCGGCCATCCCACATTATGGCCCTTAACCGCAGTGCGCTTGAGAAACTCAACAGATATGCTGGTGTTTATCGTCCGACCGAAGTTGAGATTCATGGCAGCAAACATACCCCGCCCGGACCACATTTAGTGGCGCAGCTTGTCGAAGAGCTTTGCGACTATGTCAACGCAAATGGTGATCGCTCTGCAATCCATCTAGCTTCATACGTAATGTGGAGGCTGAACTGGGTTCATCCGTTTGTTGATGGAAATGGCCGGACTACTCGCGTAACTTCATTCGTAGTGATGTGTGTCCGACTGGGCTACCGCGTGCCCGGTTCCCCTACAATCCCCGACCTCATTGCCGGCAACAAAACCCCATACTACGAAGCCCTCGAAAAAGCCGATATAGCACATGAAAGTGGGGGTGTGATTGACGTGAGTGCGATGGAAAAATTGCTTTCGTCTTTATTGGCACGCCAACTTACTTCTGTATTTCGCGCAGCTCAAGCAAACGGGCATTCTGCCGAACCTTCCTCATCAGTTAATCCTTAGCGCGAACCCTTCGGAGACGACTCGATGAAGCCAGCTTTGATTGATTTTCAGAACATTCGCGTGATGCGCGGCGAAAAATTCGCGCTCGACGATTTCAGCCTGCGAATCATGCCCCAGGAGCACATCGCCATCATCGGCCCCAACGGCTGCGGCAAGTCCACGCTGATCAAGACCATCACGCGCGAATGCTACCCGCTGCCACGGGACAATTCCCGCATCACCATCCTGGGCAACGAACGCTGGAACGTCTTTGAGCTGCGGCTGCTTCTGGGAATCGTCTCGAATGATTTGATGGACCGACTGAAGGGCGAAGTCACCGGCCGGGAAATCGTGCTTTCCGGTTTTTTTAGCAGCATGCAAGTATTTGCGAATCACCACGTTGAGCCGGAGCAAGTGCAGAAGACAAATGCAGCGCTCGAGAGGCTCGACGCCATGCACCTGGCCGACCGCCCCTTGGCCGAGCTTTCCTCAGGCGAGGCGCAGCGCATCCTCATCGCGCGCGCTTTGGTTCACGACCCCCTCGCGCTGGTCTTCGACGAGCCTTCCAACAGCCTCGACATTCTCATGCAGCATAAGTTGCGCGAAGCCATGCGCCGCTTGGCGCAATCGGGCGTCGGAATCGTGCTAGTCACCCACCACGCGGCTGACATCATTCCGGAAATCGAGCGCGTGGTGCTGATGCGCGACGGCCGCGTGGTGGCCGACGGCCACAAGGAAGAACTTCTCACCAGCGATCGCATGTCCAATCTTTTTGGTTACCCAGTCGAGATCATCCGTCGCGACGGCTTCTACCACATCTGGTGACCCACCGCACAATTCAGCCCATCCGGATCTGTTAAATCCGTTTCTCGCAGTTGGTCGCCGAGTTGCACTCTCCGCCGGGCCGACCGGGACTCCTGGCGCTGTGCATTGTATAAATGCCGCGTTGTAAAGCCCGAAGGTGCAACTACTTCTTTAGGCGAGACTCAAGAGCTCTTTCGAAGCAGACCGTTTCGGCATCACCCATTCCTGTTTCGGGCAGCTGGGAATTGGCTGCGCGGTCTCTTCGAGTGCTCATTTTGCCAAACGCCAGAAAACTCAAGGACGGGAACACTTATGTCGATACACCACTCATCAACCCTTTTCCAATCGAGCCAGCCAGTGCAAACAATCGCTTCCACAAATGCAAGAATTCTGTTCGTCGGCAGAAGCCGCGGGGATTTTGCATGCTTGCAGACCTTTCTTGAAAGGCGCGGCGGCCATTGTTCGTTCGCCCGCTCCACCCGCGAGGGTTTGGCCCTGTTCGGGCGGGACCGCTTCGATCTGATCCTCTACATGGCCTTCGATATGACCCCATTCCAATCCGACCATGCGGCGCTCACCGCGTTGGGCACCGCGAATGGCAGTGTTTACCGCTGCTGCCAGGTGGAGATCGGTTCCCTGTGGCTGCCGGTGGTCAGCCATGGTGAGAAGTGCTTTGGAAGCGCGGCGCTGCGCCCCAAGGAATTTATCGCGGTGCTGGAAAAAACGGTTGCCGAGCCGGCTTACAAGGTAAAGGCAGCCTGCCAATGACCGCGGCAATATTTCGAACTCAATTCGTGAAATTGGCGGCCGCGCTAGCCTGGCTGCTGGCTATCTCCAGCGTGTTCGCCAGCGGATACGTGGTTGGACAGCACAATGTTGGCCAGCCGAAGACCGTCATTCACGCCGTCTCGATCCAGTGGAAACCAAGCGTGTCCCAAGCGGACCGCAACAAGGTTTTGGCTGGCGTAAAGAAAATGGCCGAAGCTACGCCCGGGGTCAAGAATATCTGGATCAAGACCGAGCGCGTCGAACCGCGCGGCTTTGATGACGGCTTCGCCATCGAGTTTAAGGATAGCGCCGCGGCCGACGCCTACGTTCTCAACCTCGCGCATAAGAATTGGAACGACATCTATTTTCCTTTGCGAGCATCCAGCATCGCGATCGACGTGTCGAATCCGTGAATTGTTTGCCCGATTTGAAAATCCTGCCGTCGGTTCGTGCTCATCCTGAAACGCTACGCATCCGTTTCGAAACGGGAAGCGATCCGCTGAACTCCACGCCGAAAATTTCCAAGCGGCACAATCTGCACCTCTTAACGCCGGCTCGGTGTGGCGAAGCGCTTGCAAAGAAGGGATTCGCACCAAAGAAATCCATCAGCTATATGCCATCGGAGACGAAATGAGCCGCACACTATTTCGCATCGCCTCAATTTTGCCCTTCGCTTTCTTGCTGGCACTTTGCCTTCCCCCGGGAGCGTGCGGCCAGAATGACGCCGCCTCGATCTTCAAAGGCAAATGCGCGGTCTGCCACGGCGCCAACGGCGACGGCAACACCAATGTCGGCAAGGGCATGAAGCTGCGCGACCTGCGCTCGCCCGACGTCCAGAAGCAAACCGACGCGGAGCTTTACAAGATCATCTGCTGCGGAAAGGGGAAAATGCCCGGTTACCAGGGCAAATTAACGGACGACCAGATCAAGCAGCAGGTTGCCTACCTGCGTTCGCTGCCCAAGCAATAGCTCGGGCCATTTTGAGAACTGACCATTCATGAGCTTGGGAGAACAACTGAAAGCATTCTTTCGTCCAGCGGCGTATTTGGGAACGAATCCCATTACTCTGGCGGGCGCGGTGCTCACCACCAGTTCCGCCATCACGCTGATTATTTTCTGGATTTTCAGCGTCTTCCTGGGCGGAAGCGTCAACCCTTACCTCGGCCTGCTGCTGTTCCTGATCCTTCCCGGCGTGTTTGTCTTCGGCCTCGTGTTGATTCCGGTCGGCGCCCTTTGGAAGCGGCACAAACTGGTCCAGGCCGGCGAAATACCGAAAATCTACCCGCGATTCGATTTCACCAGCCGCATCGTCCGCCACGCCCTCGGCTGGGTGGCAGGACTCACCGTCCTGAATGTCGTTATCTTCGCCGCCGCTTCTTACCAAGGCGTCGAGTACATGGATTCGGCGAAATTCTGCGGCCAGACCTGCCACACCGTCATGCAGCCTGAATTCACCGCCTACCAAAGCTCGCCGCACCAACGGGTAGCCTGCGTGCAGTGCCATATCGGACCAGGAGCCGGTTGGTTCGTGCGCTCGAAACTTTCTGGCGTCCGCCAGGTCTTTGCCGTCACCTTCCACACCTATGACCGCCCGATTCCCTCCCCTGTGCAGCAACTGCGTCCCGCTCGCGAAACTTGCGAGCAGTGCCACTGGCCGCAGATGTTCACCAGCGACAAATTGATCGTTCGCCACAAATTCAGCGACGACGAGAAGAACAGCGAACTCACCACCGTGCTTCTTCTGAAAATAGGTGGAGGCGCCGGGCTCGGCGTGGGAATTCATGGGCATCACCTCAATGCCGGCTCGCGAATCCGTTACGTCGCCGCCGACCGCCAGCGCCAGGTCATCTCGGAAGTTTTCTACACGGACGATTCAGGCAAGCAGGTGGATTTCCGCGCACCCGCCGATCCAAAGCAGAAGCCGCCATCGGGCGGCGAGACACGCACGGGGGGGCGCACGGAAGTGCGAATAATGGACTGCGTCGATTGCCACAATCGCCCCACACACACCTTCCAGCTTCCCGATGCCGCCGTGGATCAAGCGCTCTTCGACGGGCGCATCAGCCCCGACTTGCCTTTCGTAAAAAAAGAGGCGGTGAAAGCGCTGAAAGTCAGTTACCCGAACCGCGACACGGCGGCTAAAGAAATCGCCGCGGACCTGGAAGATTTTTATCGCGCCTCTTATCCGGCGGTTTACCGCGACAAGCGACGCGCCGTCGATGCCGCTGCAGGGGCCGTGCAGGGGATTTACCTCCGGAACATTTTCCCGGCAATGAACGTCGGCTGGGGCACCTATCCCAACAACCTGGGCCACATGGATTTTCCCGGCTGCTTTCGCTGCCATGACGGCAGCCACACCGCCGCCGGCGGCCGCACCATCACCAACGATTGCGACGCGTGTCACACACTTCTGGCCATTGATGAAGCCGATCCCAAGGTTCTCGCCGACCTTGGCATGAAATAGCAACACCGCGCAATGGCTTCGCTATGCGCTTTGAACGCGCTTCACGAAATGAAAAAAAAACGAAGTCATCTCGTGAATATTTCGGTGTCTGGGCACGGCTTCAGACGTTGTGTCGCGAATCGCTGTCGGTTCAGTCGTGCGCCGGCAAATCGTACAGTAGCGGCGGGCTTCAGCCCGCCATCCTTTGGTTTTATGTTGTCATCCCGAAGCGAGCGCCTCTCAGCGAGTCGAGGGACCTCTCTTCGTTTTTGTTTTGCTGCGTCAGGGCCCGGCTTCAGCCGTGCCCTAAAAGCATCAAGTTCTTTGGGGGTTTCGACCCCTGGGATACAGGGATCAGCCTGGCCCATCATTTATAGGACGCGTTCTCGAATTCGAGTACTCGCATCGCTGCTTGCGATTGCTCTCTGCCTTTTGGCGCCTTCTGCTCACGCGCAATCAAAGCATGCTTTAAATCCAGATACCGAATGCCTGTCCTGCCACGCGCAGCCGGATCTGAAGTCCTCTTCGGGACACAGCGTTTACGTAAACGCAGCCAAACACCAGGCCAGCGTGCACGCAGTTTTGAATTGCACCGCGTGCCACATCGACGTCAGCAGCTTCCCTCATCCGTCTCGCATCAAGAAAGTGGACTGCGCCGCGTGCCATTCCGACGAAGCAGCCAGTGTTCCTGCAAGCATCCATGCCCTGCTCGGCGCTCAGAGCTGCACGAGCTGCCACGGTTCGGCGCACGACACGCGAACGGCTTCATCGTTAATGCCGCAGTTGTGCAGTTCGTGCCATACCGCGGAGGTGAAAGATTTCCTTGCAAGTGCGCACGGAGCCGCGCGAAAGGCTGGTGACCCGCGCAGCCCTACTTGTGAAACGTGTCATGGAAGCATCCACAAAATCGTCTCCGCTTCGGATCAGGCATCGCCCGTGGCGAAAAAGAATCAGCCGGCAACTTGCGGCGGTTGCCATGCCGACCCGGCATTCCTCGCCAGCCATCAGATTCCTTTTGCGCATCCGGTTGAAAGCTACCAAGCCAGCGTTCATGGCCGTGCCGTCGCCGCGGGCAACAACAACGCCGCCGCGTGCTCGGACTGCCATTCCGCCCACGCCATCTATCCCGCGCAAAACGCGCGCTCGACCATCAATCATTGGAACGTTCCGGGCACTTGCGCCACTTGCCACACGGACATTGCGAAAACCTATCGCGCCAGCGTGCACGGACAAGCCGTCGCGCATGGCGTCTTCGACGCGCCGGTCTGCACCGATTGCCATGGCGATCACGCCATTCTCGCGCCGCAAAACCCCGACTCCCTCGTGAATCCATCACGGGTGTCACTCGTAACCTGCGGTCGCTGCCACGGCGACACACGCCTGGAAGCGCGCTACAACCTGCCCGCCGATCGTGTTCCCACCTTCGCCAACAGTTTTCATGGACTGGCCGCGCGTGCCGGTTCGCAGAGCGTCGCAAACTGCGCCTCCTGCCACGGCGTGCACAATATTTTCCGTTCTTCCGATCCTCGCTCGACGGTAAATGCAACCAATCTAAGCCGCACCTGCGGCGCCTGCCACACCGGCGCGGGCAAAACATTTGCCATCGGTCCGGTTCACGTCGATTCGAATCCGCACAACGAAGAAGCCGCCGTCCGATTCATCCGCCAAAGCTATTGGGTGCTGATCCCACTGACCATTGGTTTCATGTTTTTTCACCACGGGCTCGATTTCTCGAAAAAATTCCGGACAAACCGCGCCAGAACTTCCGGCGAAAAAATCCCGCGCATGAACATCCATTTTCGGATCGCGCATTGGCTCACCGTGCTGAGCTTTCCCGCGCTGGTAGTTACCGGATTCGCGCTGAAATACCCCGAGAGCTGGTGGGCGCGCCCGATGCTTATTGGGGAGGGTCGATTCGCCTTCCGCGGTACGGTACATCGCGTTGCGGCAATTGTGCTGCTCGCGTCTGTTGCGTATCACGTAGCGCATCTCGTTATCAGGCGCCGCGACCGCGCTCACTGGCGCGAGATGCTGCCGAATTTCGACGACATGTCCAATCTCACTGGCACGCTGCGCTACAACCTGGGCCTCTCCGAAACGCGCCCGGTCTTCGGGCGCTTCAGCTACGTGGAGAAAATCGAGTACCTCGCCTTCCTCTGGGGCACGCTGGTGATGGCCATCACCGGCTTTACTTTGTGGTTCAACGGATTCGCGCTGCGCTATCTTCCGAAATGGGTTTCCGACGCCGCCACCGCGCTGCATTTCTACGAAGCGGTTCTGGCCACCTGCGCCATCGCCATCTGGCATATGTACACGGTAATATTCGATCCTGATGTCTATCCCATGGATCGCGCCTGGCTCGATGGCAACGTTTCCGCCGAGCATCTCCGCCACACCCGCCCCGCCTACTGCGCCGAATTGCTCGCCTGCGAACAACAACTCGCGGCAGAATGCGAGCGGGAAGCTGCGCAAGAGCCCGAACGAGGAGACGCGAAAGAAAGCGAACGGCGAGTCGCAAAAAAAAACGGCGAGCAACGTACAGAAGACACGGCGGATTCCGTCACCGCCGA
The DNA here is from genome assembly GCA_035551975.1 of Candidatus Acidiferrales bacterium. Lineage (GTDB taxonomy): Bacteria > Acidobacteriota > Terriglobia > Acidiferrales > UBA7541 > Palsa-295. The sequence continues at coordinate 27,190 of DASZMG010000069.1, forward strand.
CGAGTTTTCCGAACGTTAGCCGCGCCCGCGAGACGTCCAAAGCCAGTGGTGTCTTTCCCGCGGCTCTTGCCCCGGCTCTTGCCTCGCCTCGGCTGCTCATCACTGCTCGTACCGGCAGCCCCGTTAGCGGCGGCATAACGTAGCCCAGCGCGCTCACGCGCTTTCTGCGTGAGCCAGCGGTGGGAAGCCAATCGGCGCGCAGCGCCTGCCGCTCGCGGCGCCGTTTCCGCGAGCATTGCATGCCTGTCTCTGCCGCAAATACAAAGGGCAGCCACACGACTGGCCGCCCTTGTGTTTAGCAATTATCCGCGAACGAGAATTACTGCCCGCTGATTACTGGCCGCTGCTGCCCATGATGCGCGACTTCATCTCCGCGTAGAGTTGCCCCACAAAGCGGTCCGCCGTGTTTCCTGGCTGCGACACCTTGCTGTCAAAATCCGCCGTGGGATGCGCCGCAATCACTTCCTGCTCGGATTTTCCCTGCTCCATGAGCTGCGCTACTTTGTCGCGAATGGCCATGATCATATCGCGGTGCGCGGCTACTTCCGTCTTCGTCACCGTCGGCCCGTGTCCCGGAATGATCTTCGTGTCCGGCCCAGCGATACTCACCACATAGTCGAGTCCTTCAAGCATCCCGCTCAGCGATCCGCCATTGGCACGATCGATATTTGGGTAGCCGATGGAACGGTAGAAATCTCCTGTCATGATCACGTTGTTGTTCACGAAGTGAACCAGCGTGTCGCCGTCGGTGTGCGCATGCGGAATCGCTACGAGCTTGATGTCCTCGCCGTCCATATGGAAGGCCATCTGACCTTCGTAGGTGATCAGAGGCAGAGCTACCGTAGGAAATGGCGCACGCCCCCCGACGCCGTTCACCGCGGGCGTTCCTTCCGCAAGGCGCTGCCGCAACTCATCGCGCGCGATGATCACCACGCCCATCTTGCCGAAATTTTCATTGCCGCCGGTGTGGTCCGGATGCACGTGCGTGTTGACCATGAACCGGATGGGCTTGTCCGTGATCTGCTTGATCGCCGCGTCGATTTTTTCGCTGAGCGGCGCGAACTCGGAGTCCACCATGAACACGCCGTCAGGCCCCACCAGCACGCCAATCGTGCCGCCCTGCCCCTCAAGCGCGTAGAAATCGTTTGTAACTTTCGTAGTCTTGATTTGAACCTTGCTGAAATCAGGCTCACCCTGCGCCTTGGCCATCACGGCAAAACACAGGCAAGCCAGCGCTATGACAAACGTGCGCGAAAAGTACGTCTTTGTAACTTTCATTCTTCATTCCCTCCTGCGGAAACGGAATTCTCCAGAGCGCTGCCGCTCAATGCCGCGGAGTATATAACATTTGCTAACAGCGAGCCACGCGCTCGCTCACACCGGCAACCCCGGATCCAGGCGGCAGAATGTCGCCCCCGCGCTCGCGTCGGTTCGACGAGGGGTAACGATGGCATTGCCAACGAGTGCAGAGAGTGAGGTGCCAGATGAAAACTCCGCAAGCGGCGCTCGTTTTTTAACAAACCAACGGAAAAGGCAGTATTGCAGTGCGACAAAACTACCCTGAAACTATCTTATCGGTGGTTGGAGTAAAAACCCGACGAAGGAGAAGACACTTGGCTAAGTTCAGGGAGATGGGCGATACGGAACAGAAAATCCATTTTGGTGTGGGTTCAGCAGCGGCCGCCGCGGCCATTTTCGCGCCGCTTAGCTATAAATGGAAAGGTATTCTGACGGGAATAGCTGCGCAGGAGATTCTCTCTGCCGTTTACAGAAGGTATCCAGCGAGTCGGATAATTGGACTTTAGAGAGTAAGCAGCGCCTTTTCACCAAAATTTTCTCCAGTCTGGTCCGCGACTGCATCGTCCCGGCTCGCTTCCTGGGTGTGAGGTGTTGGCTCCGGTCTCTGCGCGCGTCGTTCTGTGCAGGCATTACGGATGCCGGTGCAGGACGTGCGTCGCGATATCCGGCCAGAACTCTCGAAAAGTGTTGGTTAGCGCATCGCGGCCTATGGCATACGCGTATTTTGTCGCGATTGAACTGGCGGTACGGTCCTGGCTCGGATAATACGACACCGAAATCGCCTGCGCCGATGCTCGTCCCAGCAATTCTGAAATGTTCAGCGTATCGTGCCCCTTGTAGTTGGGAGTGATCAGCACGCGTGTAGCCGCGTAGATGCCGCGTTTCAGAATCCCCCCTTCGCCTTTCGCGTAGTATCTCTCGTCTTCGTGCAGCACCGTGGGCAGAGCGAAAATCACCATGTAATTTCCGATCGTTTTGTCGAGATATCCGCGCCAGTAATATCTTCCATACCCTTCGAATCCCTCGCCCAACTGTTTGTGAGCGTCTGACCATTCCGCCAAAGCGGAGGTGATGCCAACAAACACGAACGACGAATAGTCGAAGCTGTTCCTCGTCGCGATGATGAATGCTTCTTTTGGCGTGGGAGGCGGAGGAATGGCTCCCGCGCTCACCGCGCGGTAGTTGGGCATCAGCCCAAGAATGCGCTTCGGCTGCTGCTTCGAGAGCGGCACCTCCTTGTTCGCCGCTTCCCTGGCCTGCTCGGTCGTATGCGATCCGCTCGCCTCATTGCCGCTCTGCTTGTCGGCTTCATTGCTGTTGGCCTGATTTGCCGTCGCCCTCTGCATCAGTAGCTCGAACGACTCAAAAAGGGGCGAATCCGATACGCCAAGCCCAAAATCAACGCCACGTAGTTCCGCGCGCGCTGTCAATGGACTGACGAGAAACACCAAAAAGAGAAATGCCCAGAACAATTGCCACGATTTCTTGCGACACCAAACATTTCTTGAATCCACCCGTCCCCCAGTTGCAGCTGTCTTAGTATACCGGTTTCCTTTCCTGGCGAATGTGGAGAGCGCCTGGAATTTACGGA
>DASZMG010000070.1:0-6146 GCA_035551975.1 Candidatus Acidiferrales bacterium
AAATAACACTTGCGGCCATAAGGTACCCCATGGAACAATGCCTCTATGATAATCGGAGAACGCATTCGCCTGTTACGCGAAACAAAGAAACTTTCCCAGGGCGACATCGAGAAGCGCACCGGTCTCTTGCGCTGCTACATCTCGCGTGTGGAGAACGGTCACACTGTGCCCGCGATCGAAACGCTCGAGAAGCTCGCTCGCGCCATGGAAGTTCCGCTCTACCAACTCTTCTATGATGGTGAGGAGCCGCCTGAGCTCCCCAATCTTTCGAAGCGCAAGAGCGCGGACGACATTGCCTGGGGCGCTACCGGGAAAGAAGCTCGCTATCTGGGCCGTTTTCGCCGGTTGTTGGGCCGTATCGAAGAAGGCGACCGCCGGTTGCTTCTTTACATGGCTCAGAAAATGGCCAGCCGTTAGAACATCGCTGTTCATCGGCATTCCCGGCTACTCCCACTCAATCGTGCTCGGCGGTTTCGAACTGATATCGTAAACCACGCGGTTTACACCCGGAACCTCGTTCACGATGCGTGTGGAAATGCGCTCAAGCACGGCTGCGGGTAGACGGGTCCAGTCAGCGGTCATGGCGTCCTGCGAATCCACCACGCGCACGGCCACCGTGTCGCCATACGTGCGGTCATCTCCCATCACACCCACGCTGCGTACCGGCAGCAGCACCGCGAATGCTTGCCAGACTTTCTCGTAGAGTCCGGCGCGCCTGATTTCTTCCACCACCACTACATCCGCGCCGCGAAGTGTCTCCAGACGCTCGCGAGTGATTTCCCCTAACAGGCGCACGGCCAGCCCCGGTCCGGGAAAAGGATGCTTCACCAGTATTTCCTCCGGCAGTCCCAATTCCCTGCCGATTTGGCGAACCTCATCCTTAAAAAGATCCCGCAAAGGCTCGATCAGTCCGAACGGCATGTTCTCCGGCAGGCCGCCGACATTGTGGTGCGTTTTAATGACTGCCGAGGGACCTTTCACGGAAACTGATTCGATCACGTCCGGATAAAGCGTTCCCTGAACGAGGAACTTCACCGGCAGGCCGGCGGAGCTGATGAGCTTCTTTTCCTCATCGACGAACACCGAAATGAACTCAGCGCCGATGCGCTTGCGCTTCTGTTCAGGATCGGTGATGCCTTTTAGGCGGTCGAGGAATCGATCCGATGCATCCACGCCGATGACGTTCAGGCTCAGGCGAGTTCGCAGAAGATCCAGCGTGTCGTGAAATTCGTTCCGCCGTAGAAGGCCGTTGTCGACGAAAACATTGATCAGCCGGTCCCCAATGGCGCGATGCACCAGCGCGGCCGCAACGGCCGAATCCACTCCGCCACTGAGCGCACAGATGGCGCGGGCGCCTTCTGCTTTCGCACGGATGGAATCGACCGTGGACGCGATGAATCCGGCACGGTTCCAATTCTTCTTTGCGCCGCAGATATCGAAAACGAAATTGCGAAGAATTTCCGTGCCACTTTCGGTGTGGTTCACTTCAGGATGGAATTGCACGCCATAAAGCTTTTGTGCCCGATTCTCCACGGCCGCCACGGCGTTACCGGTGCGACCGGTAATCTCGAAACCCGCTGGCAACGAAACCACGTGGTCACCATGGCTCGACCAGGTCTTCATGTTCGGGCGAACGCCCCGAAACAGCGGTGAGTTGCCTTGCGTATCGAGCTGCGCCGGACCGTATTCGCGACGTTCGGCGCGCTCCACTTTGCCACCCAGCGTGTGCGTGAGCCACTGCATGCCGTAACAAATTCCCAGCACCGGCACGCCGAGCTGCGTGACCTTGGAATCACAAACTGGAGCGCCAGCGTCGTAGACGGAGCTTGGGCCGCCTGAAAGCACGATACCCGCGGGCTCAAGTTTGCGGATATCTTCGAGAGGCGCGGTGCATGGCAGGATCGCCGAAAAGACTTCTTGTTCGCGGATGCGCCGGGCGATGAGCTGGGTGTACTGTCCGCCAAAATCGAGCACCACGATTCCTTGGTGAATGCTCACCTGGGCGGCTGAAGACCCAGCTTGTTGCGCAACGGTTGTGGTTGTTTTCGTTTCGCTCATGCTGGCGCTCGATTCGTTGTTCTGTTCTATAGCTCGTCCGGTCGCCGCGCTGCCGTCAGTCGTCACTCGTTACCCTCCGCATTCTACTTCAACACGATATTGACCAGCTTTTTCGGAACGACGATCACCTTGACGATGGTCTTGCCGTCAATTAAAGGTTTGATCCGCGGATCGTTCAGCGCACGTTCCCGCAATTCATCTTCACTCAGGCTATCTTCCACAAGCATTTTGCTGCGCACACGTCCATTGATCTGAATGATGATTTCAACTTGCTCTTCGCGCGTCAAATCCTCTCGATAACGCGGCCATTGCTGCTGCACCAATCCGCCGGAAAAGCCCAGCATCTCCCACAGTTCCTCGGCGATGTGCGGCGTCATCGGAGAAATCATCAGCGTCAGCGCCATCAACACGCGTTTTAGTATAAGCGGAGATACTTCGACGTCGAGCGGCTCCTGCGCCTGCAGCTCGTTCACCAACTCCATAATTAGCGCGACGGACGTGTTGAAGTGCCAGCGCACATCGAAATCGTTCGTCACGCGCTTGAGCGTCTGGTGCGTGCGCCGGATCAGTATTTTTTCCTTGGCGGTAGCGCTCGCCAAATCGGTGGGCGAAGTTAAATCGGTTTCGATACCGCGAACGCTCCCAGCATGTTTGGAGACCAGCCGGTAAACCTTATTCAGGAATCGCGAAGCACCTTCAATTCCCTGCTCGTTCCATTCCAGATCCTTTTCGGGAGGCGCAGCGAACAGTGTGTAGAGACGCCCAGTATCGCAGCCATATTTGTCCGCCATCTCGATAGCGCCGACAAGATTGCCCTTGGACTTGGACATCTTCGCGCCGTCTTTGAGCACCATTCCCTGCGAAAACAGCCTTTTCACCGGCTCGAGATGATTCACCAGACCCAGATCGTGCATTACCTTGCAGAAAAACCGCGAATAGATCAGGTGCAGGATGGCGTGCTCCACGCCGCCAATGTACTGGTCGATCTGAAACCAATAAGCAGCTTTCTCTTTATCGAATGGGGCGCGATCGTTATGTGGATCGGTGTAGCGATAGAAATACCAGGACGAGTCGATGAACGTGTCCATGGTGTCGGTCTCGCGCCGCGCCGGGCCTCCACATTTCGGGCAAGTGGTGTTAACGAAGTCCGGGACGCTCGCCAAAGGTGACTGGCCTTGCCCTGTCAGCGTTACATTCTCTGGCAAGCGCACGGGCAACTGATCATCCGGAACCGCAACGATGCCATCCTTTTCGCAATAGACTACCGGAATCGGTGTGCCCCAGTAGCGCTGGCGGGAAATGCCCCAATCTTTTAGGCGATACGTAATCTGCGGCTCGCCAAAGCCCTTCGCCTTAGCGTCATCCGCCATTTTCACCAACGCCTGCTCAGATGTCAGGCCCGTATATGGACCGGAATCAACCAGGCGACCATATTCTGTGAACGCCTCGTTCATGCGATCGTCACGCAACGGAGTTCCCTGCAGCGGCTGAATCGCAATCGTCACCGGCAGGTGATATTTCTCCGCGAATTCGAAATCGCGTTCGTCGTGCGCCGGAACGCACATCACCGCGCCCGTTCCATATTCGGCGAGCACGAAATTCGCCACCCAAATGGGTGCCGATTCGCCGGAGAACGGATTTACCGCGAATCGCCCGGTAAAAAAGCCTTCCTTCTCAGCCGTGGCAATATCCGCCGCGCGCACGCTTTTCGCGCGCATAGATTTCAATTGCTCCTGCATCCCGGATGCGCCGCGCACGCCTTCGAGCAATTTCTCGAGGCCAGGATGATTCGCCGAGATCAGCACCGCGGAAACGCCATAAATGGTGTCGATGCGCGTGGTGAAAACTTCGAGGCTCAGATCCGCAATTTGCGCGACGTCGAAGCGAGCCCGCGCGCCTTGCGATTTTCCAATCCAGTTGCGCTGCTGAATCAGCACGCGTTCGGGCCAGCCACCTGCCAATTCGCCGATGCCCTCAAGCAACGCTTCGGCGTATTGAGTGATGCGCAGGAACCACTGCTCGATTTCCTTAGCTTCCACGGGAGTGGTGTCGTGCTGCCAGCAAAACCCGTCGATCACCTGCTCGTTCGCCAACACCGTCTGGCATTGCGAACACCAGTTCACGCGGCTGCGGCGCCGATAGGCCAAGCCCTTTTCGAGCATGCGTAGGAAAAACCACTGGTTCCAGCGGTAATATTCCGGTTCGCAAGTGGAAATTTCGCGGTCCCAGTCGTAGCTGAAGCCGAAGCGCTGGCACACCGACTTCATCTGCGCGATATTTGCGTTGGTCCATTCCCGCGGAGGCGTGCCGCGCTTGATGGCAGCGTTTTCAGCGGGCAATCCGAAAGCGTCCCAGCCGATGGGATGCAGCACATTGAATCCACACATGCGCTTGTAACGCGCCACTGCATCGCCAATGGTGTAGTTGCGCATGTGGCCCATGTGCAATGTTCCGGAGGGATAAGGCAACATTTCGAGAAGGTAATACTTGGTGCGGGAACTGTCGTTATCTTCCGCGTGGAACGCGTTTTGTTCCTGCCATACTTTTTGCCACTTCGCTTCTACTATCTGGGGATCGTACTCTGCCACTCGTTTCGCTCCGGCATCCTCGCGGGCTGGGAGCCCGCAGCTATAAACTCACGCGCGGCGTTTCGCCGCTACTTTTGGTCGACGTTCACTGCGGCCTACAACTTTCTTTTTGCGTCTCGGCTTCATGCCATCGCGCCCGCTCGACTGAACTTCCCGGCCAAGCACCTTCCAGAGGGCCGCGACGTTGCGACGATCGTCGCCGGGCTTGTCGATCGGCGTTTCGGCAATGAACGCGCGGCCAGCCAGTAGCGGATGATTCAAAATCCGGACGAAGGCATCGAGCCCAATCTTGCCTTTGCCGATGTGTTCGTGCCGGTCCACGCGCGAGCCAAGGGGCGTTTTCGAATCGTTGCAATGCACCACCAGAATCCGCTCAAGACCAACAGTGCGATCGAGCGCCATCAGCGTCTTGTCCAGGCCCTCGCTGGTGCGAATGTCCCACCCGGACGCAAACAGATGCGCGGTATCTATGCACACTCCGACTGGCAAATCCGAACAGGCGTCGATGATTCCTCGCAGCTCCTCGAATTTCGAACCGATCGATGTTCCCTGCCCGGCCGTGTTTTCCAGGAGCACCTGCAGCTCGCCAAGCTTCAATCCGCGCGCCGCCTGTCGCAGTCCTTGCGCCACTGCGCTCACCGCTTGCGCCACGCCACGATCTGCGCCACAGCATCCCGGATGCGCCACCAGATAATCCGCGCCCAGCGCAATCGCGCGAACAAGCTCCTGATGAAAAGCCTGCACCGATCGCGCTCGCAGCACTGGATTCGCCGAGGCAAGGTTGATCAAGTAGCTGTCATGAATTACCAGCGGTCCCAACCCGAGTTCCTTGCGCCGCGCGCGGAAGCGTTGCGCGTCCACATCAGCGATGCGCCCGGTACCACGTGTCCACATGCGCGGACTCGATGAGAAAATTTGCAAGGCATTGGCGCCGAGACCCTGGGCGAGTTCAAGCGCTCCGGCGATATCGCCGGCAATCGAGGTATGGATGCCGATTCGCCGGCTGCCGTCTTTCCAGGCAGGGATTTCTGGCGCCGGAGGCGGCTCAGGACGGTATTCGTCCGCCTCGTCGAACGACAAGTCCATTCTTTGTGCTTCAGCCATTTTCTGGAATGTCCGGTGATTCTGCCGCCAGCCCGGATGGTTACACCCGGGGCCAGAGGCTACATTGGTTTAGATGCGCCAGCAGCCAAACAAGCGCTTAATTTTGCGTGCGATAGCGGCACATTTTATCGTAAACAGTGGGGGCGCGCAAACAGTTGTCGCCCATGGAAGAGCCTACGCACATCGTATCCCCCTGGCAGGATTGAAATGCTTGAGTCCGAAGCGGCCTTGCCAAGGCTCACACCTACCAACTCTATTTCAATCTCGCTCGTCTCAACTCCCACAAAGACCATCAGAGTCCCTGGCAGATCATCGAACGCATCGCTCCGCGCTCGCCTCTCGAACTCTGCTTGCTCCCGCCTGTCTTCCTGGATTATTACCTCAACGACGCAGGGG
>DASZMG010000071.1:0-14902 GCA_035551975.1 Candidatus Acidiferrales bacterium
CCTGGCGCACGCCCTGCCAATAGGAATTCGTCTCGGCGGAATCATGACCTTCGCCCCATTCTTCGGCAGCGACGCTTTGAACGCTCGTGTGAAAGCTGCGTTCGTTATCGCCATGACAGCAATGCTGTACGGAGTCTGTCCCGTGCCGGATTTGCCATTCACGGCTTCAAACGCGTTGCGCATTGGATTCACTGAAGCTGCCGTAGGTTTGATGATGGGGCTCTCGGTACAAATTGTTTTGGAAGGCGCCCAGCTTGCCGGCCAGCTTTCTGGCGCGCAGTTGGGCTTTTCTTTGGCCGCGATCATTGATCCTCAGACCAACATTGAAACGCCGGTGCTAAACATTTTGTTTCAAATGATAGCTCTGCTTATTTTTCTGCAGTTGGACGTGCACCACTGGATTTTGCGGGCGGTCGTGAAGAGCTTTTCCTATTTTCCTGTGGGCTCATCCACGCTTAGCCTGGCTGCCGCACGCGATCTCCTGCGCTACGCCGGCGGCATGTGGCTGATAGGAGTCCAGATCGCCGCGCCAATTTTGCTGGCTACTTTGCTTATCGATGTAACGGTCGGATTTCTCAGCAAGGCCTCCCCACAAATGCCCGCGCTGTTCGTTGGCATTTCGGCAAAAAGTCTGGCCGGGTATGCCTTGCTCGCTGCGTCGGTGGGATTGTGGCCCAGCTTTTTGGAACACCGATTCCTGAATGCGCTGGGATGGATGGAGCAGGCTCTCGGTTTGATTCGTTGAGCGAATATTTTCATGGCCGATAATCGATCAGAAAAGGCAACCGCGCGGCGGAAACAGAAGGCTCGCGAAAAGGGCCAAGTGGTGCGTTCTCGCGATTTGGCCTCGGCGCTTACCTTGCTGGCGTCGATAGTCATGCTCTCCTGGCAATCCCACGATTGGATCGAGGCTTGGCGTAGTTTGTTCGAACGATTGCTCACCATTGGGCGCGCCAGTGATCTGGGCATCGGAACACCGATCTTTTACTGGACACTTCTTTCTGTGGGGCGCGGACTTGCTCCCGTGCTGACACTCGCTCTGGCCGTCTCTTTGTTCTCGCATTCTGCCCAGGGCGGGTTTGTCTTCGTTACCGAGTCGCTGCGGCCGAATTGGGAGCGTTTTAATCCGGCAAGCAATATCGGGCAGATATTTTCGGCGGCGGGATTGAGCCGATTGTTGCGCTCGCTTGTGCCTTTCACGGTGATGGTCGTGCTCGGCGCGAATGTGTTCGAGAGGGATTTCGCGCGAATCGCGCATTCTGCCCGCCTGGACTCACGTGGCCTGCTTATGGAACTCGGGTCGATGCTGCTGGAACTCTCCTGGAAATTCGGGCTGGTGATGCTGGCCTGGTCTGGCCTCGATTATTTTTTGCAGCGCCGCAACTACGAGCAGTCTCTGCGCATGACCAAGCAGGAAGTGAAGCAGGAGTCTAAGGACACCGACGGAAATCCATTGATTCGCGGGCGCATCAGACGGTTGCGCCGTGCGCTGATGCGCAAAATGCTGGCTAAGGACGTCCAGCGCGCCACGGCCGTTATAACCAACCCAACGCACTACGCCGTTGCCTTGGAGTATCGCCCCGAAACAATGTCCGCTCCCGTGGTCGTAGCCAAAGGGCGCAATCTTCTGGCGGAGCGCATCAAACAGCTCGCTCGCTGGCACGAAATTCCGATCATCGAAAATCGAATCCTGGCGCAAGCGTTGTACAAGACGACCGATGTTGGCCAGCCGATTCCGCCGCAACTCTATGCGGCTGTAGCCGAAATTCTTGCCTTCCTGTACCGCGCGCAGGCTCGCTTGCTGGGACAAAAACCGGGAGCGGCAAACTAGTTCATGGCTGCTGAAACCAAAGCTGCTGCGCTGCCCGCCACGCGCAAGGGCTCTGCCGACTGGCTCTTGCCTGTCGCCGCTGTGGGCATGGTCTTCATGATGCTGGTGCCCGTGCCGAGCCTCGTGCTGGATATTTTTCTTGCCACGAGCGTGACGCTGGGCGTGATTGTGCTGCTATGCGCCTTATACATCTTGAAGCCAGTACAATTCTCGGTGTTTCCCACGTTGCTCCTCCTGCTCACGCTACTGCGCATCTCGTTGAACATTGCCAGTAGCCGCCGCATTCTTCTGCATGGAAACGAAGGCACGGCTGCCGCGGGACACGTGATTGAGGCCTTCGGGCAATTTGTCGTAGGTGGCAATTACGTTGTGGGATTCGTGATCTTCCTGGCATTGATCGCCATTCAGTATCTCGTGATCAACCACGGCGCCGTGCGTACCGCGGAAGTAGGCGCGCGTTTCACCTTGGACGCTTTGCCCGGTAAGCAGATGGCTATTGACGCGGACATGAACGCCGGGCTTATCGATGAAGCTCAGGCGCGCTCTCGCCGCGAGCAGATCGCGCGTGAAGCGGAGTTTTATGGAGCGATGGACGGCGCGGCTCGGTTCAGTCAGCGGGACGCGCTCGCCACCATTTTGATCACCGCGATCAATATCATCGCTGGATTCTTGATTGGTGTTTTCCAGCTCAATATTCCTTTTGATCAAGCACTGAAAACTTACACGATTCTGACCGTCGGCGACGGCTTGGTGACAATGATTCCGTCACTACTTGTATCTGTGGCCGGTGGCATGGTTGTCACGCGCACCTCGACAAACGAAACGGTGGGCGTCGAACTCGGGCGCCAGCTCTTCGGCAAAAGAGTGCCACTGCAGATCGCCGCCGGCGTCATCTTTCTCCTGGGCCTGATTCCCGGGCTCCCCAAGTTTTCGTTTTTCTTGTTGGCAGCAGGCGCCGCGTTTCTTGCTTCGCGCATATCGCGTGACGCAAAGCCGGCGGCAGAGGAAGCTTCCGCGGTGAAAAAAGACAAGAAGGCCGACCCCCAGCAGCAGCTCGAAGGATTGCTCAAGCTGGACGAGCTCAGCCTCGAGGTCGGCTACGCTCTGGTGCCCTTGGTCGACCAAGGCCAGGGCGGCCAATTGCTGCAGCGCATCCGCGCTCTAAGGAAGCATCTCGCATTGCAGCTTGGGTTCCTGGTGCCTTCCATTCACATTACCGACAATTTGAAACTCAAGCCGCGCGAATACGTGGTGTACCTGCGTGGGGTAGAGATCGCGCGCTGGGAAATGTATCAGGACCGCGTGCTGGCGATCAGCTCGGAGGCGCAGCCTGCGGCGCTGGACGGTCTTGAAACCCGCGAGCCGGCCTTCGGCACGGCGGCTCGCTGGATTGCGCCGGGCCAGCAGGAACTGGCTCTGACGCGCGGATATGTGGTGGTCGACCAAACCTCTGTTCTCGCCACCCACCTCGCCGAGTTGATCCGCCAATTTGCCCACGAACTGCTCACACGACAGGAAACCAAGGGCCTGCTCGATACTCTTGCTGAAAGTCAGCCGAAACTGGTTGACGAGCTGGTACCACGCTTGCTGACACTTGGCGAAGTGCAAAAGGTGCTGCAGCAGTTGCTGCGCGAGCAAGTTTCCGTTCGCGATCTTACGACTATCTTGGAGACGCTGCTTGACACCGCGCCCTCGAACAAGTCTCAGGTGGCGCTGGTGGAAGGTTGCCGCCAGGCACTTGGCCGCTCGCTCGTGCAACCGTTGCTGGGCGATGATCGCAAACTCAAGGTGTTGACGCTTGATCCGGCCGTGGAGCAGGAAATTCAGCGAAGCGTCGATCCACAATTCGCCGGCGAGCGCACCGGGGGAACTGCCACGGTAAGGCGCGTGCTCGAAAGCTTGCAGAAATCCATTACGGATAAGGCTGCGCTGAACTCTATGACATTGCTCTGCAGCAGCCCGGCAAGATTTTACCTGCGGCGCCTGCTTGAGCCGTTTTTGCCCCGAGTGGTGGTGCTGTCGCCGGCGGAAATACCCCCGGCTGTGTCGATTCAGTCTTTGGGAACAGTGCGCTGATGAGTTACTCCGGCAACTGGCTCTGTCATCTTAGACTGGGAGGCGGTGATAGATGAGCACCGGAGCCCCTCCTTCTCCACGTGAGTTGCCGCTCGATGCTGCCGAGCGCGAAAAGCTATTGACCGAGCATCTGCCCGAAGTGCGTTACATCGCGCGCCGCATCCATGAGCGGCTGCCGGTGCAAATTCCACTCGAAGATCTCGTGCACGCGGGCGTATTAGGGCTTATCGATGCCGTCGACAAGTTCGATCGCAGGCGTGACGTACAGCTAAAGTCCTACGCCAAATTCCGCATTCGCGGTGCGATTCTCGATAGCTTGCGCGCGAGCGATTGGAGTCCCCGGCGGCTTCGCAAGCAGGCGCGCCTGGTCGAAGAAACCGCGCGAAATCTTTCCTCGGAGCTGGGGCGCTCTCCCACGGAAATCGAAATCGCCGAACGGATGGGCGTAAGCCTTCTGGATCTGCAGCATCTTTTGGGGGAACTGCAGGGGCTGGATCTGGGCACGCTTGAAGTGGAAGTCACCGAGGAATTCGACGAATCGGCGAATTGCACGTACCGCCCAAATTCTTCAGAAGAGAATCCTTTTTTTCAGTGCATGCAGTCGGAGCTGAAGTCTTTTCTGGCTCGCGCGCTCGATTCGCTTGAAGAAAAAGAGCGCCAAGTGATGGCGCTTTACTATTTGGAAGAGTTGACCATGAAAGAAGTGGGAGCCGTCCTGGGAATCGGCGAGTCCCGCGTTTCGCAATTGCATTCGCTGGCCCTTGTGCGCTTGCGCGAGCGCCTGCAGGAGCTCCTGCAAACGAATTCAGCAGCCCATACAATAACTCCCTTTGGCAGTTTGTTATAGGAGCGTAATTTGTGCTTTCCAGTTCTCATTCCGATGCTGTCGATTCGCGGATGAACTCCCGCGCGAAAAGAATCCCCGCAGTTCATGCGCCTAGCGATGCGCCAACAGTATCGCCCTTTGATCCGCGGCGATCGGGACAGCTCACGCCTGCTCAATCGTCGGCTATCGAAGCGCTGCACAAGAGCTGCGCAGCCCGTTTAAGCGACTTGTTCAGTTCGCAACTGCGTTCCGGAGTCGAGGTTGTGTTCGGGTCAATCGAGCAGGTTACGGGAGCGGAATTGCTCGATCGCGTTCCTGATCCCTCGTACCTGCTCTTCGTGCGAACCTCCTACAACGCAACGGCCCTCCTGCAGATGGACCTTTCGCTCGCGTTTCCGTTCCTCGATGTCCTGTTGGGTGGTGCGGGGACTGAATCTCCCGAGCCTCGAGAGCTCACTGAAATTGAGCTAGGAATTCTCGATCCGCTGGCGCGCTCTGCCGCGCGTTCTTTACAAGAAAGTTGGCAGTCGTTGTTGAATGCTTCCTTCGAGATCGATGTCCCCGCCACTAAAAGCGGCCTGAACGTCCGGCTGCCTGTCGGCGACCGTCTCCTCCTGATCGGGTTTCAACTCCGCTTCCAAAAATTCGAAGGCCGCATGCTGGCCGTGTTTCCCGCTCAAATTGTCGCAGCTTTGCTGCGGAGGCTGGAACCTCAGGAGAGTCCGGCATTGCCGGAGCCTTCTCGTGACCGCGGCAAGATGCAGGAACGCCTGCTGCAAGGTAATTTCACCGCGGAATTGTTATTGCCGCCTAGTACAGTCTCGTTTCGCCAATTGAACAACTTGCGGGTCGGAGACGTGCTTTTGTTGCAGGTCCCGGCAACGACGCCTTTGGAAGTTCGGGTGGCCGGGCAAACTCGTTTCCTGGCCGCCCCAGTGCGTTCTGGCAACAAGCGTGGTGCGCAAATTCACAAAGTTCTCGCTATTTCCGCAGCAGAGGAAAAATAATCATGACCGAACCAAACCCCTTGTCCCTGACATCGACTGCAGGCGCAAAAGATCCCGCAAATGCGGGCTCCCCTTTAGACCTTCTTCTGGACGTCCAGCTCGAGGCCACCATTCGTTTTGGCGAGCGACAGCTCTTGTTGCGCGATGTTCTTTCAGCAGGCCCGGGATCCTTGATTGAGCTAGACCGGGAACTGCAGGAACCTGCCGATCTGTTGGTTGCGGGCCGGTTGATCGCGCGTGGTGAAGTGGTGGTGGTCAACGGGCACTTCGGGCTGCGGGTGACAGAACTTGTTGGCCCGCACAGCAGTCCAATCTCTGCCTGACCGAATTTCTTCTCAAAAAGGTCCTAAGCTCCTCCGGCGGCTAAAGATTTCTTTCCCCTGGCCGATAGTTCTAGTGAGGGGAGCCGCCGATGCCGAGCTTAGGACCGCGCGCCGACCGTTCATGGTCCGCCAACGAATTGGAATCGCAAGCGCGCGAGAATCGGAAACAGCGCGTTCTTTCCTTGCTGGCTGAGGGCCTTCCTGTTCCGCAGGGCCGCATTTTCGATCTGCTCCTTCTGCTGGCGCAACCGGTGCTCGATCTCAATGGGATTACCGAAATCGTGCGGACCGAGCCCCTGTTGAACACACACGTTGAGGGACTGCTGAGGTCTTATTCTTCCGAAGAGAATCCTGCGAAGAAAGCCAGCGTGTCAGAATTTCTGATCCTGCTCGGTTCGGATCGCCTGCGCATTCTGGCGCTAGGATGCGCACTTGCCGAATTTGCTGGCAAGCGTCTTCCGGCTGAAATCATGCGGGACTTCTGGCGGCACAGCATCCTTACGGCGCTGCTCAGCTCCAGAATTGCCCGGGAAGCACACCCGGAAAGTGTCGAGCGTGCCTATCTCGCCGGGCTGTTGCACGACGTGGGCAAACTTCCTTTGCTTGTTGCCGCTCACGAGCACCAAGCGGTCGTCGAAGACTTGCTGCCTGCGCCGCACCAGGAGCCGGGGGAGGAGCGGGCTTATTTTGGTCTCGACCACACAGAAGTCGGCCGCTGGATGGCGCTATCTGGAAATCTGCCGGCTTGGATGATCGATGTGCTAACTCATCATCACGACCAAGCAAGCGCGACCGAAGATCCCACTCTCGTGGCCATCGTCGCCACGGCCGATCGCTGCAGTCACCTTCCCGCTGCCGATGGTTTAGCAATTGGAGACGTCACCTGGGAGGTTGCAGCTTCTCAACCGTTTGGAATGAACTAAGTTCTGGCCGGGCAAATCCTGCCCAGAGTCCACGGATCGCCAGGCAAATTCGCTTCTTCTCGTTTCCTTCGCTTGGCACAAACTCCGAAAGCATTTCGTAATTTGCAGATAAGCCGCTGCTTAACCCTACATTAGGGTCGACTAACATGGCCCGCTCCTTGCTGTACCAAAGTGGAAGGAGCATGCATGGATAGCGGATTTTATTCGGCGTTCACTGGACTTGCGGCGCGGATGCAATCGCTCGATCTCCTGGCTAACAATTTGGCCAACGTGAACACCGCCGGCTACAAATCAGAAAAAGAGTTCTATCGCTCTTATACGGCTTCGCTCCACAACCAGGGGCTTTCGCAAGTCAACCAAGCCATCAACGATTATGGCTTGATGGGCGGAGCGCGAGTGGATCTGACTGCCGGGGCGCTGCAAACCACGGGAAACGATACCGACCTCGCCCTCGACGGTTCGGGATTTTTCGTAGTGAACACCAAGGCCGGCTTGCGATACACGCGCAACGGCACTTTCCAATTAAATACTCAGCGCCAGTTGGTGGATGGAGAGGGAAACCTGGTTCAGGGTCCCCAAGGGCCCATCCAGGTGCCCTCCGGGAAACTCAATATCAGCGCGGATGGCACCCTTTCCGTGGATGGCGCGGTTCTGACTCAATTGAAACTGGTTGACTTTGCGCCCGGCACACAGCTTTCGCCTGAAGGAAGTTCAAATTTCGCCGTTCCAGCCAACGCACAAACAATTCCCGTGAGCGGCCAAGTTCGCCAGGGCATGCTCGAAGCTTCGAACAGCGATCCGGTCACCGGCGCAGTAGCGCTCATCAGTATTCAACGCAACGCGGAAATGATGCAGCGGGCGCTTTCCATCTTCAATACGGATTTCAACCAAACCGCGGTGCAGGAATTGCCGCACGTCTAACGACCAGGAGAAAACATGTTTCGTGCCTTAAATACCGCAGCCAGCGGCATGATCGCGCAGCAGATGAATCTGGACAACATCGCCAACAATCTCGCGAACGCCAGTACGGCGGGATTCCGAGCGCGGCGGCTTCAATTTCAGGATCTGCTCTATCAGAACATCGTCATGCCCGGCGCAGCGTCTACGCAGCAGACCACCTATAGCAGCGGCTTGCAGGTTGGACTCGGAGCGCGATCTTCCTCTTCCGAAATGATTCAAACCCAGGGAGATTTCGAGAGCACTGGAAACCAGCTCGATTTGGCCATTCAGGGCACGGGGTTTTTCCAGGTGCAATTGCCCACAGGGCAGCTTGCCTTCACGCGTGCGGGCAACTTCCAGGTGAGCGCGCAAGGACAACTGGTGGATGCGAACGGCGATCCTTTGCAGCCGACCATATCGATTCCGAACAATGCGACCAGCATTACGATCGGCAGTGATGGAACTGTTAGCGTTTCCCTGCCAGGCCAGCAGCAGGCGCAGCAGGTTGGCCAGATTCAGCTCGCGATGTTTCCGAACCCGGGAGGGCTCAACAGCACCGGCCAAAATCTCTTTCTGCCAACGACTGCCTCGGGTGACGCCATCCTGGGGACTCCCGGCGGGAGCGAAGGTATGGGCACCATCCAGCAGGGCACGCTCGAACAATCGAACGTGAATGTCGTGGAAGAGTTCATCGAGATGATCCTGGCACAGCGTTCCTACGAATCGAACTCGAAAGTGGTGCAGGCCGCTGACCAGATGTTCCAGGACGTTAACTCGATGTCACGGTAAGCGGAGACCTGGTGCGGCAAATTCCCCCAAAATTTCTGCTGCTGGTACTTGTGGCGCTGGGAGTCACACCAGCCACGGTCCACGGCGCCCCAGTGTGGCCGTTGTTGAGCGAGGTACGTGTGGCCGGAGACGCCGTCTATCTCTCAGACTTGCTGCCGGCGCAAGCTTCGGCGGCGTTTCGTAGCATGGCGGCAAGAATTCGTCTGAGTGCCGCTCCGCCGCCCGGATCGTCCATGATTCTCACTGCAGATAAGGTGGAGGAAAAGATTCCCGGAGCAACTCGCAGAGAAGTACTGCTTCCATCGGAAATCGTGGTGCGGCGCCTGCCCAGGTTGTTAACCCGCGAGGAAGTGATTGGGGCAATGAACGCCGCTCTGCAGTCCAATTCGTTTCCGGGAAATCCACGCGTCGATCCAGACGCCGTGCAATTTTCCGCCGAGGTGCGCATTTCCGGTGACGATCCACATCTCCGCGTGCGGCGCGTTGATTTCGATGCTGCTCTGCAGCAGGCGCGTTTTCTCATGGTTCCCGGAAACGATACCCGGGCACTTCCATTTTTGGTCACGGCTCGATTGACGAATAATCAGCAAAGTGAGGGGGGCCGGTCGAAGGATTCGGCGGGAATGTCATTGGTCTCCACGAAAGGCGAGCCTGCCGGGCAGCTACTCCGGAAGAGCAGCGATGCTGTGATTGCGTCTGGCCAAACAGCACGATTGCAGGTGCTCTCCAGCAGCATGCAGATGCTTCTCGATGTAGTGGCGCTCGAGCCAGGCGCATTACATCAGGTAATTCGCGTCCGAGTGCCAGGCAGCAGCCGCGTCTTACGCGGAGAGGTAATCGCACCGGGGCGTCTTGAGGCCCGATTTTAAGGAGCAGGTTCGAATGCCAAGTTTTACCCGACGACTATTGGCTGCTCTGCTGATGCTGTTGGCCACCGGCGCTTCTCCCAAGGGAACTCTTGCCGGTCATAAATTTCTGAAGCCCAAGCCGGGCCCGGCGGATACCTCTTTGGAAGACTACCTCAGCAAGGTCCGGGCGGCCGGAACGGAGATGCCTGCGACCAATGGAAGTCTGTGGGTTTCCTCCGGGCCAATGGCGAACCTGTCTTCGGATTACAAGGCGCGCCGGCCCGGCGACCTGATTGTGGTGCGCCTGGTGGACACATTCTCCGCGGCTACCAGCGGCGAGAACAATACGTCGCGCCAGTTCAGCACGCAATCCGGGATCACAGGCCTGCTTGGTAAATTCGGCCCGAGCAACGCACTCCAAAATATGTTCAATGCCAATTCCGCCACCGCCCTCGATGGCAAGGGCGCTTCCACCATGAGTTCGAATTTGCAATTGAACCTCTCGGGCCGTGTGGTCGACATGTTGCCGAATGGCATTCTGGTCATCGAAGCTGTCCGCGATTTCACCGTTGGCAATGACCGCCAGACCGTTACGGTTCGCGGACTGGTCCGGCCTGGGGACATCGCCACAGACAATTCTGTGCTCTCCAGCCAAGTGACCAGCGTGGAGTTGGCCATCAAGGGAAAAGGTGCCGTGGCTGACGCGAGTCGCCAACCGAACGCAATTGTGCGATTGCTTTTGAAAGTGTTGAGCTTCTAGGAGCCCGAATTCATGCTTCGCAAGTGTGCAGTGATTTTCGCGGCGATAATCGCTCTCGCAGCCGCAGCCGCAGCGCGGCCGGCAGCCCGTGCTGCTGAAACCGACACGCCCCACGGTTCGACGATTAAAGATCTCACTACCATCGAAGGCGTGCGCGACAACCCGCTGGTGGGTTACGGAGTCGTTGTGGGACTTGCTCGTACCGGTGACAGTCAACAAACAGTTTTCTCGACGCAAACTTTGAGCAACCTCCTGCGCAATATGGGTGTGCAGGTGAATCCCACAAGCATTATGGTCAACAACGTGGCTGCGGTCTTTGTTACCGCGTCTCTCCCCCCATTTGCTCGTCCTGGAATGAAGATTGACGTCACTGTTTCATCAGCCGGCGATGCCAAGAGCCTGGCTGGAGGCATGTTGTTGATGACGCCGCTGAAAGCAGCCGATGGCAACGTGTACGCCGTCGCCCAGGGGCCTCTGACGCTGGGGGGATACAGTGCCGGAGCCAACGGCAATGCGAAGGTGATCAATCATCTGAATGTTGGACGCATCCCCGAGGGCGGCATCGTCGAACGCGATACCGCCGTGGATTTGGCCAACCTGACTAAGCTCTCCCTTCTTTTGCGCGACCCTGATTTCGCCGCTGCACGTGATGTCGCCGCAGCCATCAACAAAGAGCTTGGGCGAGACGCTGCCCGTCCGCTCGACAGCCGGCGCATCGATATCGTCGGCATCACCGCTGGAGTAGGTGCCGTTCCGGATCTGATGGCGCGCATTGGCACTCTTCCCATCAGCGTTCACCCGGCCGCAAAGGTGGTTGTAAATGAAAGAACCGGCACGGTAGTGATGGGTGGGGCTGTCACCTTGGGCGCTTGTTCAATACTCCACGGAAATTTAGCGATAGAAGTCACTACGAAATTCGAAGTTTCACAGCCGAGTGCATTTTCGAGCGTTGGCCAAACGGAAGTTGTGCCGCAAACGGAAGTGCAAGCTTCCGAGGCACCGGCACAACTCATTCAGCTGAAAGAAGGCGCTACCGTCGAGGAATTGGTGCGCGGTTTGCAAACTCTCGGAGCTGGCGCGCGCGATATCGTTTCCATTTTACAAGCAATCAAAGCCGCGGGAGCTCTCGAGGCAGATTTGGAGGTTTTGTGACGATTCCGATGGACCTTCCGCCAGTGGTGACGACCTCAACGCAGCCGACGTCGTCCGTCCAAAGTAAATCCGTGACTGGTTCGGATGCAGACCAGCAAAAGCTCAAGAAGGCCGCCGGCGAGTTCGAGTCCATGCTGTTGGCCTCTCTCTGGAAAAGCATGAAGCACAGTTTTGGAACGGAAGAAGATACGGACACCCAGTCGGATCCAGCGCACGGAACACTCGACGACTGGGGCATCGAGATCATGTCCGGGGCCGTGGGCAAGGCCGGTGGGTTGGGCCTGGGGAAGCTGATTCTGGAACACTTGAGTCCGAAAGGTGCGCCAAAAAGCGAAGAAAAGGCATAAAGTGGGTTGCAACGGGGCAACGCGATAAGCCGAGATTAATGTTTTCTCATCCTGCGGCCGATAGAGTCCTTTAGAAGCGTCGAACCCCCGGTTGAAGGAGTGGCCATGAAGATCGATCCAAACTTCCTAGATCCAAGCGCTTCCCAGAATATCGGGAATACTGCGGCCAAGCCTTCTTCTTTTACGACTAAGAGCGGCAACGCCGGTGATGTGGAGTCTGCTGCTTCGGATAGCGGGGACACCGTCGAAATTTCGGGCACCCTCAGCGAAGTCCAACAGCTCAAAACGCAACTTTCCCAGGTTCCCGATGTGCGCGCGAATCGTGTGGCCTCCTTGCAGCAGCAGATTCAACAGGGTACGTATCGTCCCAGCAGCCAAGCCATTGCGGGCGCGATGATGTCCGATCTGCTAGGTCCGAGCAGCACAAAGTAATTTTAGCGGGTGTGGGTCGATGCCATGGGCGACATTTTGCCTTCGCGAATCGAACCATTGGGAGACAGCTCGGAACTTCCGGCCGACGCGCGTCGAAACCAGCCGTCAAAGCCAAAGCCGGCAGCGAAACAGGAAGTTGCTGTTCCGCCGATTGAGACCGAAGAGGATGAGCCCCATCAACTCGACGAACGAGCTTGAACCTGTACGATCGGAGAGCGAGCGCTATCTGGCGCTACTCGAAAAGCGCCTTTTGCTTTTGGAATCGCTCTCGACCACAATCCGTTCCGCACGCGCCGATTTCATCGCATTGGATCTTGACGCTATTCATGCTCGCTTGCACGAGCAGGAGCGGTTTTGTGCGCAAATTCGCGCTCTCGATAGCGATATTACGCAGGCGCAGCTCCGGTGCGCGAAATTCGCTGGTCTGCCTGCTGCCACGAACGAAATTTCCTGGCCCGCCGCTGCTCAGGTGAATCCGGCTCTTTTAAACAACATTAAAGACACCATGGGTAGGGTAGCTTCCGCTCAGGCGCAACTAAAGCGCGTCAATGACGCTCATCAGTGTCTGCTTCGGAAATCCCGTAGAAATATGCAGGCCTTGGTGAATCTATTTCAGGCTTTCGCACCGGGATATTCCGTAGAACCCACACGCGGCACCGGCACTCTTTGCGAGGAGAGGGTCTGACCTGTGGGAACACTTAGTTCCAGCCTGAATATCGCCGTGCAGGCCATGGAGGCGGACCAGGCCGCGCTGAGCACGACGGCCAACAACATCGCGAACGCCAACACGCCAGGCTATTCGCGGCAGACGGTGGATTTGGCCGAGGTTGCGCCTGTTGACTACGGCGGGCTTGTGGTGGGCGATGGCGTACAAGTCCAGAAAGTCGTCAGCCAGCAGAGCAGTTTGCTGCAGACTCAGTTCGACCAGGAAACCCAGCAGCAAGGCAAGTACAATGCGTTCCTCGGCTCAATGCAGCAGGTGCAAACGCTTTTCAATGAAACCAGCGGCACCGGTCTGCAATCGTCCATTACGAGTTTCTTCAACAGCATCCAGCAGCTTTCGACGAATCCGTCAAGCACGAGTCTTCGGGCCGGAATGCTCACGGCTGCGCAGAATCTGGCCCAGAATTTTCAAAGCACAGCGTCAAGCCTGGTATCGATCCAACGAAGCGCCGATCTCTCCGTCAGCCAGTCCGTGAGCCAGATTAATTCGCTCACGTCCCAGATCGCCCAGTTGAACGGAGAAGTCAGTCAAGCCACCAGCACGGGACAAAATCCCGGCACATTCATAGATCAGCGGGATCAACTCATCAACCAGCTCTCCGGCTTGGTCGATGTCTCCGAAATCAATGCCGGCAACAACAGTCTCACGCTCACCACTACCGGCGGTGCAAACCTGGTGGTGGGCAATCAAAGCTTTAATCTAACGAGTAAGGCGGATCCTGCCACCGGGTTTCAGCATGTCTATTCGCAGGGCGCGGACATCACCTCATCCATCACTGGCGGATCGCTGGGTGGCACGATTCAAGCTCGTGATTCCGCGATTCCGTCCGTGCTTTCTTCGCTCGATTCGCTGGCGGCCAATGTGGAAAATTCGCTGAATAGCGTGAACCAGGCCGGCACCGACCTCAACGGAAATCAAGGCGGAAATCTCTTCGTTCCGCCGCCAGCGAATGGCCAGAGCGCGGCTTCTCAGATGACGGTCGCCATCACTGACCCTGCGAAAATCGCCGCCAGCCTCGACGGCAGCACCGGTGACAACTCGAACCTGACCGCCATGCTCAACGTACAAAACCAGGCCATCGTGCAGGGTCAAACGCCTCTTGATGCTTACTCGACGCTGATCTTCAATATCGGCAATCAAGTTTCCACCGCTCAATCAGAGGCACAGAGTTCCCAGGCGCTCACCCAACAGATTCAGAACCAAATCGGCAGCATCTCCGGTGTCTCCATTAACGAAGAAGCCGCGAACCTGATTCAGTTTCAGCAAGCCTATCAGGCCGCCGCGCAGGTGGCTTCGGTGATCAACAGTCTTACCGCCACGGCAATCAATCTCGGACACTCCTCTGGAGCCACAGGCTAATGGGTCGCGTAAATCCAAACATTCTGCCGGACCTGCTCTCCTCCATCGAGCAGTCGCAGCAAAACCAGCAGACCGCCATCCAGCAACTCGCTACTGGGCGCAGTATCAATAGCCTTTCGGACAACCCTGCTGCCGCTGCGGCGCTGGTCGCGAATAATGCGCAGTCGAGTGGAGTCGATCAATTTCTCAGCAATGTCAGCGATGCCCAAAGCAAGTTGCAGACGTCCGATTCGGCTCTCAACAATGCTGTGCAAGTGCTGACAACCGCCATTACCGTTGGCACCGAAGGCGCCAATGGAACCTTATCCACTTCCGATCGTCAGGCGCTGGCTCAGCAGGTTCAAGGATTGCAGCAGCAGATGCTCGGTTTGGCCAATACTTCTTACCAGGGCGTTTATGTGTTCGGAGGAACCAACGTCACTTCTCCCCCTTTCGTGCAGGATCAATCCTCCGCGACTGGCGTGCAGTATCAAGGGAATTCCGGTGTCACCAGCGTGCAAGTCGGAGAAGGTCAGTCTGTGCAGACGAATGTTGCGGGCTCTCAGTTATTTCTCAACTCATCTGGA
>DASZMG010000072.1:0-17469 GCA_035551975.1 Candidatus Acidiferrales bacterium
TGCCTTTCATCAGCGCCTCAGCGCCGCGGGCAAACCTAAAAAAGCAATTCGCATCGCCCTGGCTCACAAACTTCTGGTTCGACTCAATGCAAAAGCACGCGAGGTGCGCATACGCTTTGCGACGCAGAATGTTTGTCAAACAGCTTGACAAAGCAGACAGTCGCTCGACTCGCTGAACATTTTTGGGTGCGCCCTCACCGGGCGAGGCTCGCTTCGGGATGACACCGTAAAACAAAACCGACGCGAAATGGTGTTCGCGCGTAATCAAAAAAAGTCACAGGCTCTCAGAACGATGGCGCAGGCTACTCAACGCACGCAGGCTTACCGCGCCGCCGCAACCACCGCGCCGCTGGCAATCGTGCGTCCCACGGCGGGCGCGATCGCGCGCACTTGATCCATCAATTGCGCAAATTGATCGGGGTAGAGCGACTGAACACCATCCGACAGCGCGCGCTCGGGATCCGGATGCACCTCGATAATCAGTCCATTCGCGCCCGCCGCCACTGCAGCCCGCGCCATGGCCGCCACTTTATCGCGGCGTCCTGTGCCGTGCGACGGATCGGCCATGATCGGCAAATGAGAAATCTGCTGCACCACTGGAATCGCCGCCAGATCGAGCGTGTTGCGCGTATAGGTCTCGAAGGTGCGAATGCCGCGCTCGCACAAAATCACGTTGTAGTTTCCGCCGGACATGATGTACTCCGCGCTCAGCAACAGTTCTTCGAGCGTCGCCGATAGTCCGCGCTTCAACAGCACGGGCTTCTGGATTTCGCCAAGCGCCCTCAGCAAATGGTAATTCTGCATGTTGCGCGCGCCCACCTGCAGCACGTCCACATAGGGCAGCATCACTTCGATCTGCGACGGGTCCATCACTTCACTGACCACCAGCAGGCCGTTTTTGTCCGCGGCGTCGCGCATCATCTTCAGGCCTTCTTCGCCGAGCCCTTGGAAGCTGTACGGAGAGCTACGCGGCTTGAACGCGCCGCCGCGCAACAGGCGCGCCCCGGCACGAGCCACGCTTGCGGCGATGCTGTGAATCTGCTCCGCCGATTCCACCGCGCACGGGCCTGCGGCCACCACCACTTCATTTCCGCCAATATTTACACCTTTGCCCAAATTAAAAACCGAACCTTCGGGCCGGCAGCTTCGCGCCGCCAGCTTGAACGGATGCGAAATTCGCACCAGTTCTTCCACGCCGGGCGCGGCGCGCAGCGCCTCCAGCTCCGGACGATGCTTGTTGCTGTTGCCTACAATTCCGATCACGGTGCGCTCCTCGCCGCGAATCAGGTGCGCCTGAAAGCCGCATTCCTTAATCCGGTCGACCACGTGCTGGATCTGCCCTTCGGTTGCATCCGCAAACATGTTGACGATCATTTTCGTTCTCTCTTTCTGCCCTGCTTTTGCTTTACTGTGTCATCCCGAAGCGAGCGGTTCTCAGCGAGTCGAGGGATCTCTCTTCTGCCTCTTAATCGAACCACTCTATCCTTTTGCCGCTGCGGAAGTCTTCGCCCCGGCGTAAGACCCCAGAATCCTCAAATCCACCACTTCCTTCTCGAGTTCCACGAGTGCCGCAGCCGCTTCCGGATTGCTTCGCGCCGCCTGTAAATCCAGGTAGAAGCGATACTGCCAGGGCTTGCCGTGTACCGGGCGGCTCTCGATTTTCATCAGATTAATTCCGCGCCGCGCAAACGGCTCGAGCGCGCGCAATAGTGCTCCCGGCCGGTGATCCAGTTCGAAAAAAAGCGAAAGCTTGTCCGCATCGGCGGGCTCGATCTGCGAAGGCGATAGCAGCCAGAATCGCGTGTAATTTTCGGCATTGTCCTCGAGATGCTCCCGCAAAATCACGCCGCCATAGATTTCCGCCGCGCGCCGGCTCGCGATGGCCGCGCGCGTGGGATCGCCCGCCAGCACCACTTCGCGCACGCTTCCCGCGGTGTCTTCGGTGGCAATTCGCTTCAGTCGCGGCCGCTCGCTGAAAAAGTGCTCGCATTGCGCCAGCGCCACCGGGTGCGACTCGACCACACGCACTTCGTCAAATCGCGCGCCTGGCGCCCCAATCAGGTTATGCACGATGGGAATAATTTCCTCGCCGATGATGTTCAGGTTGCTGCCCACCAGCAGATCGAACGAGCGGTGCACCGATCCGGCCAGGCTGTTCTCGATGGGCGCCAGCACGTAGTCCGCCAGCCCTTCAAAGATGGCGCGAAAGGCCGCTTCGAAGGTCGACCGCGGCACCAGCATAATATTCTCGCCGAGCAGCTTCACCGCCGCTTCCTCGCTGAAAGCGCCGCGCTCTCCCTGGAACGCGACCCGCGCTTTGTCTTCGATTTTCATAAGCGCCCCGGGATTTTCATGAGCGTCACTTTCATGCGCATCATTTTCATGATCGTTCTGGCCGGCGCGAATTTCCACGCACGGCGCCTTTCACGTTCGGCGCTTTGCCATTCGGCCGCGGCGCGGCCGCTTTCGCGGAAGCGATTCCGAGGCCTTGCAACTGCTGCGAACGCACCGACTGGTCCAGAATCAACTGGTAGATTTTCTCGATGGCTTCGCCGTCGAGCGGCCCCGGGTTGATACCTTTCAGCCGATTTAAAATCTCGCGCTCGCGCTCCGGGACGCGCAGCGCCACGCCCTCTTGGTTCTTGAATCTGCCCACTTCGAGCGCCAGTTCCGTGCGCAGGTTCAGCAGATGCAGCATGGCCGTGTCGATGGCATCGATTTTGCGCCGCCAATCGTCGATTTTCATGGGACCGTTGCGCCTCCCGGCAATCGCACTCCTGCATGCCGCATTCTATTCTCTTCCTGCAACAAAAAAGGCCGCGCCCCCATTCAGAGGTCGCGGCCGGTGCTTCGAAACTCGTTGCGGCTTTTCTGTTACGTGATTTCCGCGCGCGTCTCGCCGGCCCGCTCCCCCGCAAAGGAGAAGCGGTACGTAAAGGCGAATGTTGAAAGATTAGCCGCCATCGCGCGCTTCCTAAACGCGTACTTCACCTATATAGCTACCAAAATATACAGACCTTGCTGTAAACGGTCAACCTACTATTCATTGGCTGTTACGGATGTCTGCCCTTTCTTCTTATCTACCTCCGGAAATCTCGTTCGTCAGATTTTGAGCAGCTTGCCGAGGTTGCCGCCGAGAATGGCGACTTTGTCCTCATCGCTCATCTGCTCGTGCAGAATGAAATCGAGGCTGTCCGGCCAGTTGAAGGGGATATCCGTGCCGAAAACCACCTGGCTCGGCCCCATTTCCGCCACAAGATGACGGAAACCTTCCTGCTCGTTGATGATGGTGTCCGCCCAGATCTGCGATTGCAAATACTGTTTCGGGTGCTTTTTGTTGGCGCAAGCCGCATTCGCACGCACTTCACAGGCGACATCGAAGCGCCCGAGGTAGGACGGTAAAAATCCACCGCCGTGCGCCGCGCAGATTTTGAGTCCGGGAAATTTGTCGAGCGTGCCCTCGTAGATCATGTGTGAAAGGAAAGTGGCCGTTTCAAGCGGGTCGCCGATGATATTGCCGAGGTCGCCCTTGCCCTTCAGCGCATCTTCCTTCACTAGGAATTCCGCGTTGGTCGGATGCATGAAGACGAGAACGTCGAGTTCCTGCGCCTTGGCCCAGAAAGGATCGAAGCGCGGAGAAGAAAGCGGTTCGCCCATCACGCTTCCGCCGATGGCCGCGCCCTTGAATCCCTGCTCTTTCACGGCATGTTCGAGTTGAGCGGCGGCGAGGTCGGGATGCTGCAGCGACACGGAAGTAAGGCACGCAAAGCGATCGGAATGCGCCGAGCACCACTCGGCCATCTTGGCGTTTTGCAGCTTCACGATTTTGTCCGCCAGGTCGCGATCCGCCGCGTACCACCAGAAGCCGTTGATGTTCAGCAACTGCACGTCAATGCCGCGCGCGTCGAGCGCGTCGATACGCTTCGGCCCCAGTACGAAATTTCCGCCGCGCCCGCCGCCGCCCTTGCCCTCGAGAGGCGTGCCTTTCAGCAGGTCCGCGACCTCCGGCACCTGGCAGTGCGCGTGCACGTCGATGACTTTGGCGCGCTTGCCGCCCACGGTGACCACGCGCTTTGCGCCGGGCGTTGCGCCAGCGGCCTGGGGCGGCACTGGCATGGCCGCTGCTTTCGCCGCAGCGGCATCCAGCAAATCACAACTTGTGAACACGAGACCGGCGGTTGCGCCCGCAATGGTCCTGATGAATGCCCTGCGATTTGACATATTTTCCCCTCGCCCCACAAAAATGACGGCTAAGTAAACAACCGCGCGCGGCAGAAGTCAAGAAATCGCGGGCATTTCCTGGAGTGTCGCTGGTTTATTGCGCGGTTATGCGCAGCAGCATTCCGGTTCCGCTGTGGAGTTTTAAATCCTTGCTGCGAGAACTTAATTCGATCACGCCAAGCGGATTGTCTCGACCGGCATGGTCGATGGTCAGACCATTCAAGTCATACACGCCGCACGCGTCGGAGGAGAATACCCACATCGCCTGCAAGCGGTTGGTTTCGCCGGTTTCTCCGCGGCACGGGCCACCCGGGGGAGCGGTAACGCGCACGAGCACTCCGGAATCCGCGCCGGTGACGGGCTTGCCCACTGGGCCGAACCTGCTGACGACCGGGCCACCGCCCCAATAGACCGCGTCGCCGCCAATTTGCATGGTGGTCCGCCCTCTCCAGCTATCGCCTTCGCCCATGCCGAAGGCTGGGATCATGGCGCTGTTCACCGCCACATAGGAAGCGATGGCTCGCAGGTCAGTGGTGACAGGCAGCCCTTCTTTCGAAGTCAGCACGCGGTCGAACTTGAGGGAGATCGAAGCGCCGCCGTTCGGTCCGGATGGTCTTACGTCGACCACCTGACCTGTAATTTTGGTGCCTTCGCGGATTTTTTTGTCGCGTGGCAATGGCACGTCCTGCATCACGCGCGCGTGGATCGGGGCGCCCGGTTTGAGCTTGGCCGATGAAAGCGAGCCGCTCAGCGCGACGGGAATAATCGTGCCGGTAGGAATGGTTTCCTGTCCAAACGTGGTAAGCGTTATAAAAGCGAAGACCAAAAATGTGAAGCCAAGCTGAGTTTTCATGGGATCGACCCTCCCATTCACCTGAGGCTATCTATATTAGACTCCGCGCGCGAGGCGTTTGATACCTGCCGCTGCCTTTTCCCGCTGAGATGCGAATCGTAGCGCATAAATGCAATTTATATTGTATGCGCGAAAGGATAATTTGACTTATCGCATGGCATCCGGCCTAATACAGCTCAGCTGACTTGCTGCGGGGCACATGCTGTAAGCTTCGCGCCAGGAAACAGCGGAAAGCAATTGTCGATTTACGAGCGAGCCTGTACTCTATGACCCGACCAATTTATCCCGTAATTGTAGTAGCGATTCGTTCGGGGCCACCCGTCTGAGCCGCGCTCAGACGCTTGCGCCCCGCACCTGAAAACAGGCCGCGGGGCTTTTTTATTGCGCGGAATGTTTTCGCCTCGGCGGATTTTTCGTGTCATCCCGAGAGGCTGTGACTTTTTTATTAGCGATTGGGATTCCGAAGGAATCTGTTTGCGGTTATAAGGGAGCATGAGCCAACCACAAGAGTCATCAGAAGTGCGGGAGCGGGTCGGAGAGGCGCGCTTGCGAAAGCCGGAGCGGCAGCAAATGGGTGGGTGCCGCAATGCCCGGATGATTTGGTGCCCGCCGAGCATGAAGTGCGGACGGTGGCCGCGGTGGTCGAGAAGCTAGATGTGTCCGCATTTGCCGAAGGGATCGAAGCGCGCGAAGGAGTGGCCGGCCGCGACGCCACCGATCCGGCGCTGTTGGTGGCGTTGTGGCTGTATGCCTGCATTCGCGGGATCGGCTCGGCGCGCGAGTTGGCGCGCCGGTGCGGGGAAAGTCTGCCGTTCCGATGGCTGTGCGGAGGAGTGAGTGTAAACCACCGCATGCTGTCGGAGTTTCGCACGGCGCACGAAGCCAAGTTGGATGCGCTGTTCACGCAGGTGATGGCGACGCTGGTAGATAAAGAACTGGTCTCGGTGAGCCGCATCAGCCAGGACGGAGTGCGTGTGCGAGTCAGCGCGGGAGCATCGAGTTTCCGGCGCGGGGAGCGCTTGCGGAACTTGTTGGAGGCGAGTGCCCAGCACATCGCAGAGTTGAAAAAGGAGTTGGAGGCGCCGGAGAAGTTGGCGATGCGCGCGATGAAGAAAAAGGGGCGGCAGCGGCGCGCGGCGGAGCGGCGGCAGCAGCGGATCGAACAAGCGCTGGCGCAATTACCGGAGATTGAGCAGCGGCAACAGCAACGGGCGAAGAGAGCCGGACAAGGTCCCTACGGAGAAAAGATTCGCAGCCGGGAGCCGCGCGTGAGCACCAGCGATCCGGAAGCGCGCGTGATGAAGATGCCGAATGGTGGATACGCTCCGGCGTACAATTTTCAGTTGGCCACCGATGTGGAGAGCCGCGCCATCGTGGGCGTGGAGGTCAGCAATCAGGGAAGCGACGCGAGCGGGTTGAGTGAACCGATGCGCGAGCAAGTCGAGCGGCGCAGCGGAAAGCGGGTGCGGCAGCATCTTTTGGACGGAGGCTACTTGCACTACGACGATATCGAGCGGGCCCACGCGCAAGGGGTGGAACTCTTCGTGCCGCCCAAGGGAGCGCGAAAGGCGGAAAACCGCGGGCGGGAACTCGCGGCCAAAGCGCGCGACAGCACGGCGGTGCGGGACTGGAAACGGCGCATGGCCAGCGCGGCAGGCCAGCAAATTTATCGGCAGCGTGGGTCCACCAGCGAGACGGTGAATGCGGACTTACGCAGCTATCGCGGGCTGACGCAGTTGACGGTTCGCGGCCTGCACAAAGCACGATGTGTGGCGTTGTGGTGTGCGCTGGCCTACAACGTGATGCACTTTGCCCGGGTGCTGTTGAGCTGAATCGGCACGCATCGGGTTCAATACCGCGTTGCGGGCGGTGCAGCAGGCCGGGCGCACACAGCAGGCGAGCGACTCAGCAGCTTCCGAGCGTCCATCGGCGATCGCCCCCCAAATCAGTTTCATCGCCGTTGGGCTCATCGCCCGCCAATTTAGTAACACCCTCCGAGCGGAGTGGGTTTGCACTTTCGTTTTCTTGCGTAGCGGCGGGTTTCAGCTCGCTAGTTTCACGAGCCAATTTTCATAAAACAAAGGGACCTCTCAATCATGCACAGTGACGAAATAAAGAAAGGAATCGCGCGCGCTCCGGCTCGCGCCATGTTGAAAGCCACAGGACTCACCGACGCCGACCTCGCCCGTCCACTGGTAGCCATCGCCAACACCTGGACGGAAGTCACCCCCTGCAATTTCCATCTCCGTGCGCTCGCTGAGAAGGTCAAGGAAGGCGTGCGCGCCGCCGGTGGCACGCCCATCGAGTTCGACACCATCACCATTTCCGACGGCATCACCATGGGCACCGAAGGCATGAAGGCCTCGCTCATTTCGCGCGAGGTCATCGCCGATTCCATTGAGCTTTTCGTGCGCGGCCACGCCTTTGACGCCGTCATCGCCATTTGCGGCTGCGATAAAACCATTCCTGGCACGGTGATGGCGCTGGCGCGGTTAAATCTCCCTTCCCTCTCGCTGTACGGCGGGTCGATTATGCCGGGACGTTTCCATAACCACGACGTCACCATTCAAGACGTTTTCGAAGCCGTTGGCGCAACCGCTGCAGGAAAAATGACCGAGACCGAACTCAAGGAACTCGAAGACCGCGCGTGTCCCGGCGCCGGCGCGTGCGGAGGCCAATTCACCGCCAACACCATGGCCACCGCCATCACCTTCCTCGGAATTTCTCCCATGGGCGCAAACGAAGTTCCTGCGGTGCATCCGCAGAAGGCGCAGGTGGCCGTCGACTGCGGCCGCAAAGTGATGGAGCTTTACAAACGCGACATTCGCCCCAAGCAGATCATGACCCCTGGCGCGTTCCAGAACGCCATCGCTTCGGTCATGGCCACCGGCGGTTCCACCAACGCCGTTCTGCATCTGCTCGCCATCGCGCGCGACGCCGGCGTTCCGCTCACCATCGAAGAATTCGACAAGATTTCCGCCAAAACTCCGATCCTCACCGATTTAAAACCCGGCGGTCGCTTTGTCGCGCCGGACATGTACGCTGCTGGCGGCATGCGCCTGCTCGGAAAATATCTGCAGCAAGCGGGTCTGCTGCACGACGGCATTACCGCCTCCGGCCGCACCCTTTTTGAAGAAATCGCCGAGGCCAAGGAAACTGCAGGACAGGAAGTGATCCACTCGCTTGCGAATCCGCTAAAAAAGGAAGGCGGCATCGCCATTCTTCGCGGCTCGCTCGCTCCGGAAGGCTGCGTGGTAAAACTTTCCGGACACGAGCGAGTATTCCACAAAGGTCCGGCGCGCGTGTTCGATTCCGAGGAAGCCTGCTTTGAAGCGGTGCAGGCGCGCAAGATTCAGCCCGGAGACGTAGTGGTGATTCGCTACGAAGGCCCCAAGGGCGGTCCGGGCATGCGCGAGATGCTCGCCGTCACCGGCGCGCTCGTCGGCCAGGGTATTTCCGAATCCATCGCGCTGATTACAGATGGCCGTTTCAGCGGCGCCACTCACGGATTGATGGTGGGACATGTCGCGCCCGAAGCCGCTGCGGCTGGTCCCATTGGACTCATTCGCGACGGCGACATCATCACGCTCGACGTTCGCGCCCGGCAACTCAATGTGGACGCGAATCTCGACGAGCGCCACGCGCAGTGGAAACCGCATCCGCCGCGCTACACCACCGGCGTGATGGCCAAGTACGCGCGCCTGGTATCGTCCGCTTCCGAGGGAGCCGTAACCAGTGCTTAATCGGATCTCATCGACTTACGCTGCCAGCCTCGGTGAGGGGCGGCATAACGTAGCCCAGCACGTAAGTGCTGGGAAACAGGTCGGCGCAAAGCGCCACACCGCTCGCGGTGCCGTTCCCGCGAGCCTTGGCTTCTGCTTTGTAGGTCACGACTTCAGCCCTGTCGGCCAGCCCAATTCACCTGTCATCCCGAGCGAGCGGCTTGGGCGCCCCGGTTAGGGGCGCAAAGAGCGACGAGGGATCTGCTTTTCAATTTCGTCCCAAGAAATCGGCATTGCGAATCCACTAGGATCTCACTAAGGAGAAGAACGAAATGGCAAAGATGTTCTGGGAAAAAGATGCAAATCCGAAGGCCCTGCAAGGCAAGCGCCTCGCGGTGATCGGCTATGGCAGCCAGGGACGCGCGCAAGCTCTCAACCTGCGCGACAGCGGTGTCGACGTGGTACTCGGCCAGCGCCCCGGCGGGCCCTCCGGCAAGAAAGCCGAGCAGGACGGCTGGAAGCTTCTCAGCGCCGCGGAAGCCACCAAGGACGCCGACATCGTCATCATGCTCTCGCCGGACATGATCCAGCCGGCCATCTATCGCGATTCCGTCGCGCCGAATATCAAGGACGGCGCCATGCTGCTTTTCTCGCACGGCTTCAACATTCACTACGGGCAAATTATTCCGCTGAAAAATATTGACGTGACCATGATCGCGCCGAAAAGCCCCGGCGATCTGGTTCGCCGCCAGTACGAAGCGGGCCGCGGCGTTCCCTGCCTGCTGGCCGTGCATCAGGACTACTCCGGCAAAGCCTTCGAGCGCGCCCTCGGATATGCCAGCGCCATCGGCGGCACGCATGCCGGCGTGATCGAAACCACCTTCAAGGAAGAAACCGAAACCGATCTCTTCGGCGAGCAGGTTGTTCTGTGCGGCGGGTTGCGCGAACTCATCCTCGGCGGCTTCGAGACGCTGGTGGAAGCGGGCTATCAGCCTGAATCGGCCTACTTCGAATGCCTGCACGAAGTGAAGCTGATCGTCGACCTGATCTACGAAGGCGGCATCGCCAAGATGCACCAGTTCATCAGCGAGACCGCCAAGTACGGCGACCTCACCCGCGGCCCGCGCGTCATCAACGAAGACGTGCGCAAGACCATGAGAACCATCCTCGAGGAAATTCGCAACGGCGTATTCGCGCGCGACTGGATCCTTGAATACATGGCCGGACGCCCGGCCTACAACAAGATGCTCGAACGCCAGAAGGAGCATCCGGTGGAAAAAGTGGGACAGGAACTGCGCAAGCAAATGTCCTGGATCAAGCCCGAAGCCGCCACCGCATCGAAGTAACATTCGTTGCGCTAAACGAATACAAGTGAAAAGGAATAAGCCCGTGACTGGGAACCGCACCTGCAGGCAACACGGAATTTCTAGTCACGGGCGAAATTTTTGATGGCCGACACAATTCCCTTCCGTCGCATCGCCGTCCTCGGCACCGGACTGATCGGCGGCTCGTTTGCGCTGGCGGTGCGCAAATCATTTCTCGGCGTCACGGTGGTCGGGTTCGATCGGCCCGAGACGGCCGCGAAGGCTCTCGCTCGCGGCGCCGTCACGGAAACTGCCAACGATCTCGCTACCGCAGTCCGCAGCGCCAATCTCGTCTATATCGCGCTACCTATCGCCGCCACCATCGAAGCCTTGCCCGCAATTGCTGCGGCCGCGGCTCCCAACGCTCTTGTCACCGATGCGGGTAGCACCAAGTCGGTAATTTGCCGCGCTGCGCAGCAGCATTTCAAAACCGGCGCGCGTTTCCTCGGCGGACATCCCATGGCGGGAAAAGAACACTCCGGGATCGATCACGCGAACGCGGAGCTATTCCGCGAAGCGCCCTACGCAATTATCGCCACTGAATCCGAAGCAGCCGCCGACCCGCGCATCAAATCCTTCGCCGATCTCGTCTCCCTTATCGGTGGCAAGCCCGTTTACACCGACGCCGACACGCATGACTGGGCCGTCGGTATCGTCTCGCACCTTCCGCAGTTAGTGGCAGTTGCTCTCGCGCGCGTAGTTCAAGATGAAAGGGATCAGGACGAAACAGATCAGGATGAAACGGAGGAAACCGGCTTGCCAGTCTCGCTTGCCGGCCAAGGACTGCGCGACACGCTGCGCCTCGCCGGCAGCCCTTACAATGTCTGGCGCGACGTTCTGCTCACCAACACCGACAACATTTCTCGCGCGCTCGATCGTCTTGCACAAGCCATCGACTACCTACGCACGCAGCTCTCGAGCAAAGAGATCGAGCAGGAATTCCGCACCGCCAACGACCTCTACAAACTGCTGCGGCAGCCAAAATCTTCCTGACGCGCGCGTTCCATAAAACGCCTAACTGGCAGCCGGGCTTGCCGCAGGCTGCTCGTCCGCCGAGGGCCCGTACAGTCCCGGAACCGGGACACCCAGCAGCCGGTAGTAAACCAGCAACTGGCCGCGATGATGGATCAGGTGATTCATGACCATGTAGCGGATCACCGCGACGCGCGGCATGGTGAACACCTCCTTGCCACCACCGAGAAGGCTCCAGTTCGTCAGCATATCCACGTCGGTTGCTTCGGAGAGCGCCGCGCGCGCTTCGGCTGCATTCTTATCGAATTCCGCCAGCAGGTCTCTCTTGTTCTCAATCTTCGGCGGCTGCATGCCGGCGCTTCCGTCCACTGGAGCATAGTCGAACTTCTCGGTGCGCAGGGTGAGCGCGCCCCAGCCCACCATGGTGGCGATATGCGACGCCATCCAGCCCACCGAACCCGACTTCTCGTGCGGTTTCCAGTTCCATTTGTCTTCCGGTACGCGCTCGAGCGTTCTGCGCGTGCTTTTCATTTCCTCGTCAAACTCAGCGAGCATTCTTTGCCCAATATTCATTCGCTCTCCTTTTCGTTTTGTTGGTAGCGATTTTCAACTGAGACATCAAGCTCCCTGCGCGTTCCACCTGCCGCTCGCGGTAAAGTTCCCGCGAGCTTTTGCTTTTAACTAGTCACTCGCCAGTCGTCACTCGCCACTGTTTTTACGGCGTCGACCACAACACTTTGTGATCCTTGTTGTACAGCGTGATCGACGCAGCGGTGGTCTTCTTCGCCTGCCCATTCTTTCCCGTCTGCACGTTGTTGCCAATATTCGTCGAAAATCCCTCGGCATCGGACAATTGCATGCTCGTTCCGTCCTGCGCCACGCCGATGTGCGCCTGAATGTCGGGACGATCCCCGGTGAGCAGAAATTGCGACCCGGCATTTTCCAGCACGCTCAAAGTCACACCAGCCTTATGCTGCGGGTCGGAAAGCAACACGAAAGGGCCGCCGGGTGCGGCATCGTTCAGCGAAATCGTCACCAGCGCCGAGCCGCTCGCGTCGCGCAGCTTCAATGCAGGTCCCGTACCGCTCATGGCCAGCTCCGCGCGCACCTTCCCATTCGGATCCTTCAACGTAAAACTCTCCGCCTCGATATCCTTCGGCAACGCAGGCGCGGCGGCCGCTGGAGCAGCCTCGGCGGGCTTGGTGGTCCTTTTCTTGTGGGTGGTCGTTTGCCCCATCAGGCCAACACTAGCAACGGCTATCAGCACAAGGATCGCCCCGCTTTTCAGCGTGCGGTTCTGCCGTTCCAGCTTTTCGATCCGGGACAAGATCTGTTCTCGCTCCTGCTCGCTCATGTGCCCTCCGCCTTTTTCTTCAACACTCTAACCGGCCCACTCTAACCGGTCCGTAACACGCGACACGTATCGTACTTCATGCATGTAAGGTCAACCCTACATTGAATGCCGCGAATTTTCATTGTACTTTGGGTATCGCTAATCATGTTCGTCCAAAGGGCCACAGAATGAAGCGTCGCGATTTTATTCGATCCGCGGGATTTCTCTCGGCTGTCGCAGTTTTTCCATCGCTAGCAGAGTTTTCGGCGAATGCCGCCGAAACCGGCTCATGGCGCACCTTTGACGTCACCACCCGCGTGGAAGTCGTCAACGCCACCGGACCGACCCGCGTGTGGCTCCCAACCGCGCTCATTACGCCCACGCCGTTTCAGAAGACCCGCTCGAATAAATGGGAAGCGCCGGGCGCCACTACGAAACTTTTCGAAACGAAACCCGACGCGCTCGGCATTGTTGCCGCTGAATTCCCTGCCGGCGTCCCGGCGGTCATGACTCTCACCAGCCGCGTTTCCACCAGGGACTGCGCCGCCGATTTCGCTTCATCCGGCAAGGCGGCCAGAGCGAGCCGCGCCGAACTCGAACATTTTTTGCGCTCCACCAAGCTTCTGCCCACCGACGGAATCGTCAAATCCACGGCTCTGGAAATAACTGCCGGCGCGAAAACCGACGTGGATAAAGCGCGCGCCATCTACGAATGGATCGTCGAGAACACGTTTCGCGATCCAAAGACTCGCGGCTGCGGCCGAGGCGACATTCGCTTTATGCTGGAATCGCGGGACCTTGGCGGGAAATGTGCGGACTTGAACGCGCTGTATGTCGGCTTGGCGCGCTCTGTGGGGCTTCCCGCGCGCGACGTGTACGGTATTCGTGTGGCTAAGTCCGAACTTGGCTACAAAAGCCTGGGCGTTTCCTCGGACAACATCACTAAAGCGCAGCATTGCCGCGCCGAAGTATATCTGCAGGAATACGGCTGGGTTCCCGTCGATCCCGCCGATGTGCGCAAGGTCGTGCTCGAAGAGCCACCCGGCAATCGTCCCCTCAGCGACGATATGGTCAAGCGCGCTCGTGCGCGTCTATTCGGTTCGTGGGAAATGAACTGGATTGCCTTCAACTTCGCGCATGATGTGGCGCTGCCCGGATCGAGTGGCGCGCCGGTCGGCTTCTTGATGTATCCGCAAGCCGAAACCTCCAAGGGCCGCCTGGACTGCCTCGACCCCGACAATTTCAAATACGAAATCACTTCGCGCGAAGTCACCTCGATCTAAAAGTCATCTTCATAATCTTCGCGTGCAAATCCCGTCTCCCGCGGACCACGTACTACGCGTTCCCACACGGCGCCGTCATTCAGCGAAGTGAAGCGCGCCCCGGTCAGGGGCGACGTCACGAAGTCGAGGGATCTGCTTTTTCTTTCGTTGTCGATTTGCGCCGTCATTCTGAGCGCCGCAGTCGCGCGAAGAATCCCTCTTCGATTCTTCCGCATCTTCATTCGCCACATTCTCTGAACAATTGAGGCTATTCCGAGGCCGCGGACACCGAGGCAAGCGAGATGACAGCTCCGCCGGCCGTCCCCTGCGGCGTGCGTCCGACGAGGTAAATCGCGACGGCGCCGCAGACGGCGGGAATCGCAGCAGCGAGAAATATCGTAGGCAATGGCCAGCGGTCGGCGAGCATGATTCCGCCGATCACTGGCCCGACGACGGAGCCGATGCGGCCGATGCCCAGCGCCCAGCCAACTCCAGTGGAGCGAATGTAGGTAGGATAGACGAGCGCAGCGACCACGTTCGCGCCCGTTTGCCCGCCGACAATGCCGACGCCCGCGGCGAAGGTGCAGAGCATGATCGGACCAATGGCGTGCAGGTGGCCTAAAGCGGCTATGAAGATGGCGCCGAGAAAATAGATGGCGGTGAGCACGCGATAGACGCCGAACCGGTCAACCATCCAGCCAAGCGCCAGAGTGCCGGCCACGCCTCCTCCCTGAAAGAGCGCCGTGGCAATTACCGAGAGAGACATGCTGATGCCCGCGTCGTGAAAAACGGTGGGCAGCCAGTTGGCCAGCAGGAAAAGGTCGAGCAGGCTGGCGAAGAAAACGATCCAGAGCAGCAGTGTGGGCAGCGCGCGGCCATGCCGGAACAGATGGCCGACGGCAAGGCCCGGGGCACGCTCCTCACGAATGACGAAGGCGGTCTCGGGCGCGAAAACGAATCCGCCATCGATTTTCTCGAGCAGTGCGCGAACTTCCGCCGGCTTGCCGCCCTGCAGCACGAGATGCCGAATCGATTCCGGGAGCATGCCTATAAGCACAGGAACAAGCAGCAGCGGTAGGATTCCTCCAGCGATGAATACACCCTGCCAGCCATAGCGCGGAATGATGGTAGCCGCCGCGAAGCCACCGATGGTGGCGCCGATCGGAAAACCGCAAAACATAATCATAACCATGCGTCCGCGGCTGCGGTGCGGGCTGAATTCGGAAGTCAGCGCGATGGAGTTGGGCATCACGCCGCCGAGGCCCAGGCCTCCGATGAAGCGCAACACGATGAGTTGGTCGAGATTGTGGGCGGCGGCAGCGGCCAGCGAAAGCGCGCCGAAAAAGGCGGTGCAGGAAATGATGATGCGCTTGCGTCCGAAACGGTCGGCCAGCGGGCCAAAGGTGAGCGCGCCGATCATCAGTCCGATGAGCCCGGAAGCGAAGACGGGCGAGAGCGCTCCGCGTCCAAGGTGCCAGTCGCGCGCGATGGCCGGCGCCACGTAGCCGATAGCCTGCGTGTTGAATCCGTCGAGCGCGACGGCGAGTGCGCAAAGCACCAGCACACGGATTTGAAACGAGCCTACCTTGCGCGCATCGAGAAGCTCGGCGACATCAACTGTTTGGTTCGTGGCTCCTGGAATAATTCCTCCGCGGGATCGCGGTAAAAAACGTATCCGATTGCGCCGGGCGGGTCAACTCGCGGTGTCCCGCGGCGTAGTGGTATGCTCGCGGCAATGCCGCTTCAGCGGGAGGACAGGAATGAAAAAAGCGAAACGTGCAATGCGCAAGGCGGGCGTTAAACGAACGCGTGCGGCTGGCAGGAAACAACCGACGGCGGTGCAGCGCGCGAAGGAATTTCGAGTGACCCATGCAACGACATCCGACTTCGATGCGGGCCTGCGCGGCTATTTCGAATATCGCGATCTGGGCATTCATAAGGCCACCCGCGGCAAAGTGGTCAGCCACATCATTCGCGCGCGGCCCGGCGAGGCGCCGCATGGCGAATGGCACTGGCACGAGTGCGATGTGCAGTTCGTCTACGTACTGAAGGGTTGGGCGAAATTCGAGTACGAGGGCGTGGGCGAAGTGCTGATGCAGGCCGGCACCTGCTTTTATCAGCCGCCGGGAATACGGCATCGCGAAACCGGGCACTCGGAGGATCTGGAGATGCTGGAGGTAGTAGCACCCGCGAATTTTAAGACCTACACCGCGAAAGAGCTGGCCTGAGATCTGCAATGGTGCAGCTCTGACGACAAAACGAAATGCCGAAGTGCCTCACTTCCTGAGAATTTCTTCGCGGCGAAATAAAATCGAAAAGAGATCCCAGTCCTAGGACTGTACGTTTCCTGTACCTTTGATGCGGGGCAATTCGGTATCGGTCGCGCTAGCGTCGAATTCGTATGTTGGAGAGAGGAAGAATTCGACGTCGAGGCGGCAACAACGAGCCGGCAAAGTTCCGGACTGCGTCGGTCCACCTCCAGGAGGGCCGAATTTCGAAACAAAAGCGAAAACCTAGGTCGACACATCGTGCAAACTTAGCTCTCACGCAACTTGCTGAAAACAAACAGTCGGGCCTCCGCTATGTCGACACACATTTTCGGGTGCTCTCGCCTCGATTTCTGCTGAGAACCGTTACAATGAATCGTGCCCATAAAAATGATTGCCATGGATATCGACGGCACGCTGCTCGACAGCAAGACGCAGCTTCCCGAAGAGAACGTGCGCGCCATTGTGGACGCGGCGGAACGTGGCATCGAGATTCTGCTGGCCACAGGGCGGCGCTTCGATTTTGCGTGCGCCGTTTCCAACCTGATTCCCTGCGATCTGCACCTGATCGTCAACAATGGCGCGCTGATCAAGAGCAAATGCGGCGAAACGCACCAGCGCTTGTTGCTTCCGGCGGAAGTGGCGCGCAACGTTGTGGAGGCGCTGCCTCAATATCTCGCGGAAGCGGCGGTGGTGTTCGATCGGCCGGGAGAGAAGCAGGTTTTCCTCGAACGCATCGACTACGACGATCCCTATCGCGGTCGCTATTTCCGGCGCAACAGCCAGCACATCGGAGAAATCCAGCCGCTGACCGCGTGCTTCAACGGCGAAGATCCGATCCAAGTAGGGTACGTAGGGCGGGTGGAAGCCATTCGCGGCGTGAAACGCGAACTGAACGCACTGCCCTTCGCGGAGGATTTTACGGTGTCGCTCACCGAATATCCGCAACGCGATCTTTCCATTCTGGATGTCATGCGGCGCGGCGTGACCAAAGGTTTTGCCCTAGCCGAATGGGCACAGCGACGGGGGATATCCCGGCAGGAGGTCATGGCCATCGGGGATAATTGGAATGACCGGGAAATGTTGGAATTTGCGGGATTTCCGGTGGTAATGGGCAACAGCGTGCCGGAGTTGCAATCGCTGGGCTGGACGGTTACGCTCTCGAACGACGAAAACGGCGTGGCTGAAGCGATTCGGACCTACGCGCTTCACGAAACCGCAAAGATTCCCTAATACGACAGAAGTATCGCGAACGTAAAACAACGACTCGGATGAAACGGTTTTCCATTGCGGCAGTAGCAGTGATTGCGGGCGCGGTCCTAGCGCCGATGGCGCGTGCGGATTATGCCGTGCTGCGCTCGGGCGAGCGGCTGCACATCACTGGATATGAAACGGTTGGGGACCATGTGCGGCTGGCCATGCCGGGCGGAAATCTGGAATTACCGACCGATGAGCTGGTCTCTATCGAACCGGAA
>DASZMG010000073.1:0-3159 GCA_035551975.1 Candidatus Acidiferrales bacterium
GGACCTGGAGACATTGGTGAAGTGATTATCAGGAAACTGAGAGATGCAGGTTACCCAGTCAAAATGGCAAATTCGCGAGGCCCAGAGTCTCTAAAAGACCTCGCAGTGAAAACGGGAGCACTACCGGCTTCACTTGAACAAGTCGTTCAGGATGTCGATATGCTCTTCATTGTTGTTCCTCAAAAGGCGATTCCAGAACTACCGAAAGGGCTTTTAAAGAAAGCAAGAAAAGAAACCATCGTTATTGATGTTGGCAATTATTATCCCTTTCGCGATGGCCGTATCGCCGAACTAGAAAATGGCCTCACGGAAAGCGTGTGGGTTGAGAGGCAGATTGGGCGGCCCGTGGTCAAAGTCCTCAACACGATTGCCTCAAAGGCTTTGATAGCGGCGGGACGTCCCGCTGGAAGTAGAGACCGTGTCGCTCTTCCAATTTCTGGAGACAATACCAAGGCAAAAGAAATCGTTGCTCAACTCATTGATCGAATTGGGTTCGATTCTGTCGACGCCGGAACCATCGCTGAATCGTGGCGGCAACAGCCTGGATCTCCTGTTTACTGCACCAATCCGACGAAGGAGGAACTTCAGTTGTGGCTAAAAAAAGTCGACCGTTCCTCACTTGCCACGAACCGGGAAAGGGCATTGAAGGCATTTTACCCGACAAGAGATGCGGATTACCAAGCTCAAATCAAAGCCCATCGATCGGTATTAATAAAAGAATAAAACAATAAGCAACCAAGAAGGTAAACTGTTTCACCTATTTCGCGGCGCACCGGTGGCGACGTAAGGATCGCTGGCGCGGTCCGTGAGTCAGTTTGTGGTCCCAAGGACTGCGGGCGGACCACCCGCAAACTGGAAGTTCGATCGTTCAGCGTCAAGTTGACGGAAAACGCGCATTTCGTCGAAGTGGATTCACGCTGGCCCCTAGTCGCATTCTTGGAAGTTGGGGATTCACATGGCCGTAGTCGCTATTTCGGACAAAGTAGCCCAGACCTCTCGCCGCTTGCCAACCCACGTCACTACTCGACCGAGACCCCGGCGATGAAGCCGGCGACCAAGCGCTGGATGTCGGCCGGCGGCAGGTTGTAGCGGGCGTTGCCATCCGGCACGCCCATATTACCGCTGATCACGAAGGCGCGCAGGCCCGCCTTGGCGAGGCTCTTTGCCTGTGCGATGCTGAGCCCGCCGACCACCTGCACCGGGGCGGCCTTACCGATTCGTTCGAAGACGGCGCGAGCTACATCACCGAGATAGTCGTCCTCAATGAGTTTCGGGTTTGCGTGCCGCGCGTCCGACTGCAGGTGGATACCAACCGCGTCGACGCCGGCTTCGACCATCCGAAGCGCGATTTCGCCTGCCTGGGCGGCGGGGCCCTGGTGCGGCACCATGATGTCGGAAAAGACAAGTCGCGGCAATTCGGAGTCGGCGCGTCTGAACTCATCGCGCACGCCGCAGATCGACTTCGCCGTATCCACGCCGGCGAGAGCGAGGAAATCAAAGATGTTGCCGCCGCCGAGGTAGACGCTGCGCGCCTCACCGGCGCCGCCATCCATGGTCTTCATGTCCGCCAGCAGGAGAGCGCCGCGAAATCGCTTGCGGAAGGCGGGCACGACGTTCGAAACGCCCTGGGTCTTGAGCAGCGGCGTCCCCATTTCGACGATATCGACTCCACCCGCCAGCGCCGCACTCGCGACCGTCAAACCCAGATCCAAGGTCCCCACATCGACCGAAATCTGAAACGAGAGGCGGGTCTTGAGCCGATCCACAACGCGGGCGGAGCTCGGGTGTGTCTCCTTCGCCCGCTGCTGGCCCCAGGCCGAACTGGGCCGTATCGTCTCGACGATGGCCCCGACCGCCAGCCCGCTGCCAGCGGCGTCGAGGAACGATCGCCGGTTGAGGTGCCCGTGGTGATTCGACGTCTTCTTACGATCCATGATCGCAGCTCCTTTGACAAATCGACGCTTGGGGGAAGCCAGTGTCAGCCTGACGGGCGCAAGCTTTTCCACACCGTCCTTCCATTTGGTGCATTCTAGCAAGACCATGCCCCGCAAAGGAGCGATATCGTGAAACTCGTTGAGGAGCGCGAGGCGAAGGCGGCGAAAAATTCAAACTGACCCACTACCGCGGTAGGGCCTTCGTGATCACGGCAGAGACGGCCCGTCGCTGCGCAGAGGCTCAAGCCATGAGTACTCCGGGAATTGGGGCTTACATCGCCATAATTGCCACTTCGGGTGTGTGGCCGAACCTCTCGCCCCTGTCACCGCCACTTGCCAGCCCCACGTAGTGAATGATAAAGGACGTTGTCACTCGCATCTGATGCTGCGCTGGATGTCGTCCCGTTTCGAAGTCCGGCCTTAGAGGCGGGCAAGCTTCGAGCGGATCACGCGCCACTCGTACAAAGCTCGAATTGGCAACGTTGTCCCCAAGTCCGGTTGTGGGAGATTGCTCGCGAGTAACGGCCCAGCCGATATTTGGCTCACTGAATGGTCTGGTCACAGAAAGTAGGAAATCGCGCGAATTCGCATTTCGAAACGCCATTGTGATTTTGCACGTTGCGTCTCAGGTTTTCGGCAGCCAAATTATGTTGTGGTTTTCGCGAGTCGTGATGCTCTCGAAGCGCTCTCTGCTTCTGTGGAGCCACATAACGGAGTGCGCCACATAAGAAATCAAGCTGGACGGCTATCGCGCACTTGCCTTTAAAACAAACGGCAAAGTTCAGCTCCGTTCCCGGAACGATAACGACTTCAACGCCCGCTATCCGAGTATCGTTGACGCACTCGCGAAACTGCCGGACAACACGGTCATCGACGGTGAAGTGGTAGCGCTGGATAGTGATGGAAAACCATCCTTCAATACGCTCCATGATCGGCATGATGATTTGTTCCTTCGCGCGTATCGGTGCGGTGCAGCAAATG
The DNA here is from genome assembly GCA_035551975.1 of Candidatus Acidiferrales bacterium. GTDB lineage: Bacteria > Acidobacteriota > Terriglobia > Acidiferrales > UBA7541 > Palsa-295. The sequence continues at coordinate 2,916 of DASZMG010000073.1, forward strand.
GATGGGCGCGATTACTTTACGCAAGGCCGGCGCGGCTGGGTGCGGCTGCGCGAAAAAGGCGGAGCACGAGGCTCCCTGCCATCACAAGCTCTGTTAAACGCAGAATTATTTGGTTCTGACTCACTTTTGGTGCAACCCCGAGGCACAGCGAATGCGCGAAGCCGTTCAATTCAAAGCGTTTGGTGGCAAGACTAAGCTGTAATAATTCAGCTTTTGCTAAGCAAGGTGACCCATCAGTTAACCA
>DASZMG010000074.1:0-26116 GCA_035551975.1 Candidatus Acidiferrales bacterium
CACCGTGCAGATCCATCAAGCTCTCAACGGCCGCCTTTCGCTCTTCTACCGCGATACTCGGCTAGAACATTCCAATCTGGCAGGAGGGTGACATTTCTACGTTGCCGTTAGGGTGACATTTTTACGTTGCTACAACATTCAGCCGCATCATGGAGCGCAATGCCAGTCGCATTGCCGAACCTATTCGCGACAAGGAACTGATCGTGATCTTCAATCAGCGCCAGAATTGGCGTTCGTCAGTCCAACGCGAAAACAGGCTAAAGGCAGCGCGATTAGTGACTCAAGACTGAAAAGACTTGGCGTGCGATCTAATCTAAAAGGAGTTGCTGTATGAAACGCAATTTGCTCGTGGGTTTATCGCTCTGTGTACTGGCGGCTCTTTTCGCAGGATGCTCGCGCAAGAACAGCGCCGACCCGGTTCCAGCCTCAGACCCTTCCTCCGGCATGAGCGCCGCTCCCGCGAACGATCACGATGCTGTCGTGGCCGCCATTCAAAAGCACCTCACATCAGATAGTGGCGTCAACATGTCCGTCATGGAAATGACCGTGGGCAACGTCAGCATCAACGGCGATCAGGCTCAAGCCAATGCCGAGTTTCATCTCAAGCAGGGCGGCACGTCCATGAACATCACCTATCAACTCGAACGCCGTGCCGGTGACTGGATCGTTCTCAGCGACGCGCCCAGCGGCGGCCAGTTTGCCCATCCACCTATAGATAAAAATCATTCCGCCCCCGCGTCACCGAACTCAGCCGAGCCGCTGCCTGACGCAACCGATTATTTGAAAAACCACGCTCCATCGGCTAAGCAATAGCGCCGCCTTTTGAGTTCTGAAAGTGCGCGGGGTTTGAATGGACTATAAAGGCAAGCTACATCCAACGGACAGCGGCGCCCGATCAACCCTCTTCAATTTGCCCGTGAGATACTGCCAGTTCAGACGGTAGATGCAACACTAATCCGATCGTTTGATTGGCAATAGGTTCAAGCGGACCGATCCTTTGGGGTTGCAGTTCGCTTTTACCTAAACAGGATGCCGTTTCTTTGCTTTTGGGCGCGCGGATGATTCTTAGGCTTTGGAATTCATGGACTTGGGATTTCCTTCTAAGTGTTGCGACGACCCATTGAGATCGCCACATTCCGCAGGTATTTCGGCCCGAGCTGGAAAGTTCGTTCCTGAAATCAGATTCAAGTTAGAAAATGAGCTTCAAACCGAGCTGAATTCTTCGAGGCAGTCCGGTTCCGGTAATGCTGGGCGCGCCCGCTTCAGCCTGGGCGTTGCCAAAAGAGCCCGGCGAACCTAGGCTCGAAGTGTTGCCGCTTCCCTGCCCCTGATCCTGATACTGTGGGTGGTTGATGAGGTTGAAAACTTCCGCCCGGAACTGCGCCGTGAGCCGTTCTTTAAATTTCCAACTTTTGAAGATTGAGAAATCCCAGTTATAGAACGGAATCGAGCTCCGCAATTCGTCTCTGGTCATTGTGCCGAACGTACCCTGTGCAGGTGGAACAATCACCGAACTGCCCTGCATGTAGCATCCCAACCGCGCCAACTGCAGCTGTCCAGTCGCTCCTGTTGACCCAGCTGGCACACCCGAATTTATCGGCTCAGCAGTTGCTGCCGCGATGCATGCCTGCGGCATATTAATCCAAGGCGTAGCTGTGGGACCCGCGGCCACTACTGTGCATCCCTTCGTGCTGCCAAAAGTACTTCCCGCGACTCCATAGCACGGAACTGTGCTCAGGCCACCCACTTTGAAGTCGCCCGGATTCCCAACCAGCGTCCAGCGGTCCTGCAGGTCTCCGGTTCCACTCACGTCGTCCGTACTGTCAACCGCCGCCCAGGGGAACGCGGTCAGAAACGTCATGGCAGAGTTGATTTGCCAGCCTTCCAGCAATTGTCCGGGCGATTTCACACCGGGAATAGCATACGTCCATACCACCGTGAGGCTGTGCCGCGCGTCAAAGCCGGCATCGCCATAGTCCAGTCTCGGATGCCGCGCGTCCATCAGCAGTTGATCCATCAACTCATCGGAGCCCATGTCAAGAGCGTGTGAATAGGTGTAGCCGACGCTGAAGTACAACCCGTGGGAAACCCGCTGGCTCAGAGACGCCTGCAACGAATTGTAGTTGGAGTATTCATCGTTGGTGAGGTACTGAATCGTCGACAGATAGGGGAACTGACTGTAATACGACCGCCGGATCTGCTCGTTCAGCAGCGGGCTTGTGCTTGCCGTGCTGGTGGTAGCCGGCCCTGGAGTCGCCGCGTTGGCGTCGACAATCCCGGATTGGTTGCCGTGATTCCCCACGTATGAAATGTCCATCGAGAGGTTATTGTTGAAGGCGTGCTGCACGCCCACGCTCCACGTGAAGACACGGGTGAGCTTAAAATTTTGATCGATGGCGTTGATACCGCAGCTCGCCGGATTGGGCTTAACGCCGTTTCCGCAGGCCAGAGATCCAGCGGAGCTGTTGAACACGGGTTGCCCCGCAATCCATTGCAATTGTGCCGGAGCGAGCGTGAGTGAGCCTGTTTGTTGCGTGCCGGGGCTCGGAATCACCGTGCCATTGGCCGCCACGAGTTTGAAACCCGTCGGAATGTTATTCAGCGTCGCACCTTGCGAGCTCCCAATAAGGTCCAGCAGCGGGTAAACACCATAAGTGATCCCTGCTCCGGCTCGGACCACGGTTGTGCCTTTTCCTGTGACATCCCAGGCCAGGCCAAAACGCGGCTCAAAATTGTCATATGCGCCATTGTAAGCAGGATTTCCACTGCTCTGCTGGATCAACCCAGTCGGTGCGTTGGGGTCGAAGTTTCCGAAAAGATTGTTCGCTTCCGTAACTGGCGGCACGGCCTCATAGCGGAAGCCGAGATTGAGAGTTAGTCGCGGAGTTACTCGCCAATCGTCCTGGATGAAACCAGCATACTGTTGCAGGCGAATGTTCCGGAGCGGATTCCCCAAGAGAAGATTCCCGGAGGAAGGAGTGCCGGCAAGAAAGAATTCCAACGGCGTCTCGCCGGTAAAGGAGGCCGTAACCTGAGGTCCGCCGAACGTGATCGCACCTTTTCCGAACGTGAATTGCCCCCCGTTCAAGGTCGTAATGTGGAGCTCAGCTCCGAATTTGAACAAGTGTTTGCCGCGAGTGTACGAAACGCTGTCGGAGAACGCCCAGGTGTTGAAGGTAATGGGTTGGTCGCTTTTGTAACCGCCCAGATTCGTAAATCCGTTGATGGTGACTTGCGGGAAACCGCAGTCGGGTGCGCCCGACACGAATCCAAGCTTGCTGTAGTCCGGAGCTCCCAAGCTGCCCGGCGTGCAGTCGTCCGCAAAAAGGCTGGAATATACGTGGTCCAGGCCAAAGCGCGCCTCGTTCACCCAGTTGGAATTCGGAATCCAATCCCAGATACCGCGGACTACTTCGGTGAGGTTCGTGGCGCCAGTGGCCCAATACTCTTGCGGGAATTCGGTTGCCCCGGCAAACGGAGCCACGAATTTGCCGTCACCGATGTAGTATTCGCCGTTGACGGAGTTGTGTTCATTGATGTGAAAATCGATCTTACCAACGCCGTTATCTACATCGCCGAAGGAATTGGGCGAAGCCGCAACGTTGATGGAGCTCCCTGAATTCTGAAAAAGACCGTTCGCCGCGTTGCACACTCCTGTCGCGGTGCAGCCAGCCAGTTTCAGGCTCAGAGTGTTCGGCGTGATACCATGGCTTCCCAGTCCCGCTATCGCGTCGGGAAAACTCGTCGAGGCTCCGAGTCCTGGCGCCGATGTCGGCTCCTGGAAAAGATGGGGTGCCCCGACGGTATATCGCTGCCCCTCATAAGAAGCAAAGTAGAACAGCTTATCCTTCTTGATGGGCCCACCTATAGTTCCACCAAATTGCTCCAGCGTCGCGGTCGCCTTTGGTTGTGCCGCACTCAAGAATGGATTCTTCGCGTCTAGCGCGGCATCACTGCCAAACCCGACCGCGCTGCCGTGGATGCTGTTTGTGCCCGACTTCAACCCGACGTTCACTTGCGCGCCAGGCTTCCAGCCATACTCCGCCTTTGGATTCTCAATAACATTCACTTCCTGGATGGCGTCGATGGGCAGAAAGTTTGAGAGTTCCACAGACGCGCCACCCTGGCCACCCAAGTTACCGGTCGCGCCGTGGTAGGCGTTCACGTCGTAGAGTCCATCGAGCATCCAGACCGTGCCTTGCGGCCGGCCGCCGTCGGCCATGTAAGCATTCGCCGTAACTCCGGGTCTGGCCACAAGCCCGGGCTTATAACTCAAAAGCCCTGTGTAGGTACGCCCACTTACCGGGAGATCCGAAACTGCCTGGTTCTCAATAGTGCCGCCAAGTTGAGCGTTGGTCGTGTTGATCTGTGGGGCTTCGCCGGTCACCGTAACGGTCTGCGTCTGGTCGCCTGGTTGCAACGCGATGTCTACGCGAATATCTCGTCCGACGCCGACCACCACATCCGCGCGCTCCACAACCTTGAAGCCCATAAATTCGACGCGAATCGTGTATGTTCCGGGGATCAAGCTCGGCGCCGAATACTGCCCTGCCGAATCAGTGGTCAACGGGCGGGACACGCCTCGTTCTACGTCGAGGATCGTCACGGTGGCGCCCACGATCGAACCGCCGCTTTGGTCCGTGACCGCTCCGAAGATTCGTCCGTAATTGAGTTGAGATAAAGCAGGCAAAGACAGCGTCACAAGTGCGATAACCACACTGAGCCATCGAATAGCTCGCCGCGTACCTATGCTCATATCCCAAGAGGTAAACAGTGCAGATTTCATCTGATGTACCCCCACACAAACAATGTTGCATGCGTATAATATACTCAACACTGATTGTCAAACTCTTTTTGGCAGGTTTTTCAGCTCGGCTTGCAGTCGGCGGCTTGCAGACTCACTCGCTAACGCACACACCTCGACGTGATGGCCACAATCGCGGGACGTTTTCTATTCTTTGCGCAACAAACTACTATCGGGCTATTCATATGATTAGAGTCAGAAGGCGAAGGGGAATTCAGTACAAAAGGATCAAAAACTTTCTCGGATCGAACGTGAACCACATTATTTCACGCACAGAGCAGCACCGTTTGGCTCGTCTTAGAAGCGGAGTGCCCGGTTTCATCTTGATGGCAGCTGCAATCTTCGATTCGTAGCCGGCTTGCGTTGTGTTCTCTCAATCCTTCCGATCTCGCAACCCGGGCTTTAGAATTGATGGGGCTGCCGCCAAGGTCCTGATCAAGACAGCTAATCAATTTCGCAGGAGTTAGGCGCTCCAAACTCATTCGAAGTTTATGTACGCGTGGGATTGCTACAAGGATCGCCCATGGTGAACTGAGGTGAAATACCGCGCAAGCCGTGAAATAATGGTCGGGGCGAGTGGATTTGAACCACCGGCCTCCTGGTCCCGAACCAGGCGCTCTAGCCAGGCTGAGCCACGCCCCGAACTTCGTTAGTACGCGTTGCTCAACAGTTTACGCTGCATCGCTTTTTGCCGCAACCGGGAGCACTTGGAGCCATGGGAACTATTTGAGCCGTGCACTGTGCTGAAACCCGCAGACAAATAGGTTGCAGGCGCCTGCGCACACAGTTAAACGCGACTGAAGGGCTGCATGACCCATCTTCTCAACCACGAGCTCTCGCCTCTCGAGAATCTGCCCGCTACTGCCCACGTGCTGCGGCAACCATTTCAATTAGGATCTTGCGTGTTTCCGCAGCGCCATTTGCTTCACGTGAGAATGGAATGCGTGCTGTCTGGAAACCGTCAGATGTTCGTATGCGGACCTGAAATCCCAGCCGATCCACTGACGCCATTTCAACGAGCTGAGATTCGGCTCCTGTGACCTGTTTCGTCAGCAGCCTAAGAGCATCGGCATGATCTCGATTCATGTGTCGGATGATTTCATTCGCTGAATCCGCCAGGGGATCCGGCCGCGCCCCGCAATATTCTGCAGGCGGAACCCATCCCATGACTCCAAAACCACCCACAAAATAAACATCCACGATATCCATCCGGTAAAAGGAAAAATCGTCATAATCGATCCAGTCGGTGCTGTTTCGGTGCCACGATAAGTAACGAGCACGAATGTCTGTCAAATCGGATTCCGAAACCCGACGAACATTACCTATGAGCGTGACTCTCGAGGCTGCCAGCAATTCTTCATCAACCGCAGATTGGGTGACGAGCAGACTGGCACGTGGATTTGCGAGCAAGTTCTGCGTATGCATAGCCATTGTGCTGATGAGGAAGATCGGATTGCCGCGCTCGTCTAAGCCATAAGGCGCGACTGAGCCGTAGGGAAACCCTGGCTGTCTTCGAGATACCGTTGACAGGCTTCCAATGTGACGCACGTATACCAGAGTACGCGCACGCTCTGCAAATGTAGGTTCCGTAACGCCCGCTTGATTCTTGGTAAAAGCTGCATCTGCGTGGGTTCCAATTGTCATGAAATGCTCCGCTCAATTCGCAGTCGAAATCATTTGATATCTCCGAAGAGGATAGCACTCGGACTGAGGGATGTAAGCTCTCGCGCTCACCGTGGCACAAAAAATCGGTCTGTGCACGTATTCAACGCGTAATATAAAAAGTTGCCAGAATCACCCAGCGCGTTCGGGCGCCCAGTCGGGTTGGAAGGGGAAGGGTATGGCGAATGTAACGAGCGGTTCGCTGGAAGCCGTCGAGGCGATCTTAAAAGATCAGAAGCTTTTCCGTGAGGCCGCTTACATCGACGGAAACTGGATCCGGAAATCAGCGAACGGGGCAACAAAAGTCGATAACCCTGCTACAGGGGCAGTGATTGGCGAAGTTCCGAATCTGGGCGCTGCGGAAACGCGCCAGGCAATCGATGCCGCGGCGCGAGCCTTGGGACCGTGGCAGCGAGAGACGGCCAAGGCCCGGGCGAACATCCTGCGCCGCTGGTTCGATCTGATGATGGAAAATCAGGAGGATTTGGCGCGCCTGCTTACGCTGGAACAAGGCAAGCCGCTCAGCGAGGCACGGGGTGAAATCACAAATGGCGCGGCGTTCCTGGAGTGGTTCGGAGAAGAGGCCAAGCGCATTTACGGCGACGTGATCCCGCCGCATCAGGCGGACAAGCGAATCGTGGTGCTGAAGCAACCCATCGGCGTGGTGGGATGCATTACGCCGTGGAATTTTCCATCGGCGATGATCACGCGCAAGGTGGCGCCCGCGATTGCCGCGGGCTCACGGTGATACTGAAGCCGGCGCCCCAAACGCCGTTTTCCGCGCTGGCGCTGGCAGAACTTGCGGAGCGCGCCGGCGTGCCGAAAGGCGTGTTCAACGTGGTCACCGGACCGGCGGCCGAAATCGGGGGAGAACTCACGTCGAACCCGACCGTGCGAAAGCTTTCGTTCACCGGCTCGACGAAAATCGGGAAACTCCTGATGGCGCAGTGCGCCCAAACGTTAAAAAAACTGTCGCTCGAACTGGGCGGGAACGCACCTTTCATCGTGTTCGATGACGCCGATCTCGATGCCGCGGTTCAGGGGGCGATTCTTTGCAAATTCCGAAACACCGGGCAGACGTGCATTTCCGCGAACCGATTGATGGTTCAGGATGCGGTTTACGATGCGTTCATGTCGAAGTTCGCTTCGGCGGTGAAAGCGTTGAAGCCGGCCTCCGGCTTCGATTCGGGCGCGACCCAGGGCCCCTTGATTGACGACGCGGCGCTGGCCAAAGTAGAAGCTCACATTCAGGACGCAGTTTCAAAAGGCGCTTCGGTGCGAGCGGGCGGCTCGCGGCATGCGCTGGGCGGACGTTTCTTCGAGCCGACAATTCTGATGGATGTGACGCCCGCGATGAGGGTCGCGCGCGAGGAGACATTCGGTCCCGTGGCGCCGCTATTCCGGTTCAAGACGGAAGCGGAAGTCATCGAACTGGCCAATGCCACGGAATTCGGATTGGCTGCGTACTTCTACGGCCGCGATATCGCGCGAGTATGGCGCGTGGCCGAAGCGCTGGAATATGGAATGGTCGGCGTGAATACGGCAATCATCGCCACGGAAGTAGCGCCCTTTGGCGGAGTGAAGGAATCGGGAATCGGCCGGGAGGGATCGAAGTACGGCATCGAGGAGTTTCTGGAGATCAAGTATTTGTGTCTCGGCGGAATCTAGCGTTCCATGCCATTTTCGATTGAATGCGTGCGCTCAATTCTCACATTACTATTCGTTGGGCGCCGGCATTCCGCCGCCCCCTTTTGCGCACAGATATATTCGATCCAATTGCGGTAAATCTGGGTCGCAACCGGACGCCACGCGTTCGCCAGATTTGCTTCTCTGAGAGCTGCGGTAACCTCCGCCAGCAGGTGCTCGCGGCTGCCGGAAGCGGCTCCTTCGCGGATCGCCATTAATTTAGCGGAAGTATTTTCGTCGAAATACGTCTGCGGGAGCGTTGGGAAGCGCTGCGCTTCGCCGTTGCAAAAGCGCGCTACGTCTCTGCGAAATTCCAGCAGCAAGCTATCGGAATCATATTCGGGATGGCCCTGGAAGAAAACGAACAGGCTCTTGCGGCGCTTCACGAACGTATCGACTTGGCCCCCTAGGGTCCTGCTCAGGATGGTGTATCCGCTCGCTAACAGCTCATCTTCCGAAATTCCGTTCCAGCGGGAATGCGGGGTGGAAAACCGCGCCGGCACGCCGATCGTCAAGCTGTGATTCAACACGCGCGAGCATTCCATCACGCCGCAGAATTTTTCGTCGTTTTTGCGCCGGGCAATCCCGTCCATTTTAAGAACGGCTGCGTGCGCCGCCAGGCACGACCAGATCGTCGAATGCGTATTGGTGTCCGCCCAAGCAAGGACCTCGCTAAGCCTGTTCGAGTAAGGTTCGCATTTCAAGTCCGGCGAACAAGGCTCCGCGCCCGTTACAATTAGTCCGTCGAGTTTGCGTACCAACAGGGCATGTATGGGGGAATAAGAATCGGCAATGTGCCGCCGGGCCGTCTCGCTACGGGAAATTTCAGGCAGCGCATACAGCGAAAGACGAATCGTCTTGCGTGGAGCCGCGGCATCGAGCAGAGCCATAAACTGCCGCTCCGTGGCCTTGAGGGCGGAGTCCGGCATGTTGTTGAGCAGCCCGATATCGAGCACCGATGACCCATCGGGTACTACTCGATTACGAGTCAAAAAGATTGCCATAAAGTACTCAGCAATTTCTCTCGTGTTACGCTGCGGCTGCCCTTAATGCCTGATCCAGATCGGCCATGATGTCGTCTGCATGTTCGATGCCAATACTCAGACGGATCATCTCAGGCGTAAGTCCTGCTCTGCGTTGCTCATCCGGCGACATTTGACGGTGGGTGGTGGAAGCGGGGTGGCATGCCAGGGATTTCGCATCGCCTAGATTGACCAGGCGCATGATCAGCTTGAGCGCATCGTAGAACTTCTTGGCTGACTCGAAACCTCCCTTGGCTCCGAACGTAATCAGCGAGCACGCGCGCCCGCCAAGATATTTCTGCGCGAGGGGATAATACGGACTATCGGGAAAGCCGGCATAATTGACCCACTCTACGTTCGGATGTTTGCGCAGGAATTGCGCAACCTTGGCGCCATTTTCCGTATGGCGGTCCATCCGCACCGCAACCGTTTCGATTCCCTGCAGCAGCAGAAATGCACTCAGGGGCGACAATACGGCGCCTATGGTGCGCTGATACACACTGCGACATCTCCCTATGTAGGCCGCTTCCTTGTAGTGATCCGTGTAGACCAAATCGTGATACGAGGGATCGGGCTGACTGAACATGGGAAAGCGCTTGGCATGTTTCTTCCAGGGGAATTTGCCGCTATCGACGATGATTCCGCCGAGCGTGGTGCCATGTCCGCCAAGAAACTTGGTCAGAGAATGAACAACGATGTCGGCTCCATATTCGATCGGCCGCAATAAGATCGGGGTGGCGACGGTATTGTCGACGACCAGCGGCACACCGTGTTTGTGTGCCACCTGCGCCAGAGCTTCTATATCGCAAATGTTTCCGGCCGGATTGCCAACGCTCTCGCAGAAGACGCCGCGCGTTTTGTCGTCTATCAGCTTTTCGATGGCGTCGGGATGATCGGATTCGGCGAAACGAACGGTGACTCCCTGGCCCTTCAGGATGTATGCGAACAGGGTGTGAGTCGTGCCGTAGAGCTGCGGGACCGATACGATATTGGTACCGAGTTCGATCAGGTTTGAGATCGCATAGTTCATCGCCGCTTGCCCGCTGCCGGTGCAGAGCGCCTCCACTCCGCCTTCGAGCGCCGCCACGCGGCGTTCCAGCACTGCGGTGGTCGGATTTCCGATACGGGTGTAGCGAAAACCCTCGGCTTCGAGATTGAACAGCGCCGCTCCGTGGTCCGCGCTATCGAACGCATAGGCCGCGGTTTGATAAATGGGCACGGCCACGGATTTAGTCGTCGGGTCGATTTGATAGCCACTGTGAATGGCCATGGTTTCTCGTTTCATGCTGCATCCTTGACGAAACGGTTCATCTGCTGCACGACATCCGCGATATCCGCCTCCTGTGTTCGATAACTAGTGATGCAAGCCCGGATGGCCGGTGCGTCGTCGATTTGCACAGTCGACATCCATACAATTTGGTGTTCCACCAGGGACGCCACGAATTTCGGAATGTCGAGCCTGTAGCGAGTGAAGCACACCACCGGTAGTGGAGTCTTATTGATAACGCGCCAACCTTCACGTACCAGCGACTCACGCAAGACCTGGCCCATGCGCGTCTGGTGTTCGATCAAGTTGGCGTAACCGGATTCGCCGAACTGCGCCAGCGCGAAGAAAAACTTCAGGCCCATAAAACGCCGCGACCATTGCAGGGACATGGTGTACGGATCGGCGCCGCCTTCATCAATGTGGCCGGGCATGAAGGTATTGTTCGCACGGAATGCTTCGGCGATGGCTTCCGGATGGCGGCAAAAAAACATGCCCGCTCCCATGGGGACGGAGAACCATTTGTGCGCATCGCAGGTGATCGAATCGGCGGCCTCGATTCCGGCCAGGTAGCTTCTGAGTCTCGGCGAGATGATCGCGGCGCCGCCCCAGGCCGCATCGGCGTGAAACCACAAGCTCTCCGCTTGGCAAAAGGCGGCTAGTTCAGGCAAAGGATCGATCACCCCGGCGCCGGTTGTGCCAGCAGTGCCAATCACCATAAAGGGGGCCAGACCGTTCCTGCGGTCCTCGGCCACTTTCTTAGCCAGATCCACCAAGTCCATTTTGAGATCGCCGTCCACAGCAACTGTGCGGACTGCACTTCGGCCGAGTCCGGTGACGTGCGCGATCTTGTGGATTGCTGTATGGGCTTGTCCGGTGACGTACAAGGCCGGAGGAACCTTCAGGCTGCGCAGCCCATGATCGCCATAGCCCGGGAAACTTTTAGTTAAAGCGGCAATCACCGCGGTGAGATTCGCTTCCGCGCCGCCGCTGGTGAAGGTCGCGGCCGTATTGGCGGGGAAACCGAACTTGGCAGCGAGCCACAGAAGCGTGTGGCGTTCGACCTCGTTAGCCGCCGGCGCCGTGCGCCAGGCCGCCAACTGCGGGTTGTACATGGCTACGAGAAGGTCTGCCAGCACCGCTGGCGTGGTCACACTGGGATTGAACAGACCGAAGTAACGCGGATGGGTTACCTGGACGTTCCCGCTTCTCAGCATGCGCTGCACATCGGCGCCGATTGCGTCCAAGTCTCCCGGCTTCGAGAAGTCATAGCAAGACTTGAGATGAGCTCGGATTTCGCCGGGCGTCACCGAAGGTACGATGGGGCCGCTCGCGATCTCCGATTCGACTCTTTCCAGCGCACTGCGTACCGCGTCAAACAGCATGTTTTCCGTGACCGTCATATCCGAATCCTGCCTGTGCCGATTTCTTCGTAGAGCGCTGGATCGAGGGGAACAAAACCTCCCTTATCCGGATGGTCAAAGTAGATGGCGTCCACGGTGGCGAGCGGATCAAAACCTTGGCGCACCAGATCGGTCTTGGTGTATTTGAAAGTACCGGTTAAGTCGAGTCCATTGCGGATGCGTAAGAACAAGGGCCGCGCATAGGTGGGCAGGCGCCGGATCAGATCATCGCGGAATGCGGCCAAGTCTAGCGCGCCGTCGATGGCCAGCGCGGCCATGCCTGCGCGTCCCTCCAGGCCAGGAATTTCGACACCGTAAACATTGGCGTGCGTAATGCCGGGGAAAGAACAGATCACTGACGCGACTTCCGAGGTGGCGACATTCTCGCCTTTCCAGCGAAACGTATCGCCGCTGCGATCGACGAAATAGAAGAAACCGCGCTCGTCCTTGCGCATCAGATCGCCGGTTCGAAACCATGCGTCTCCCGGTTCGAAGACATCACGGAGTATTTTCTTTTGGGAAGCTTCCGGATCTGTGTAGCCCTCAAAACGGTTGCTGACTGCGGAACTGCCGCCCGCAAGCGGACCGATTGCCTCGCCGACCTCGTCGGTAGCGCACCGGAGGCAGTGTCCCTGCGGGTCCCGCCGTGGCTCTTCTTTTTCAAGGTCGAACTTTACGAGAACCACCGGAGGCCGATGACCCAGGAAAGGCGGGATACGGCCGATGGCGCCCGGTTCACCTTCGACATTGAACAAGGAAACGGCGCCCTCGGTCGCCGCGTAAAACTCGAGGATACGAGGAATATGAAATCGTTTCTGGAAAGCCTCCCAAACGTCCGGCCTCAACCCGTTTCCGCAAGCCATTCTGATGCGATGCTGGGTTTCCAGCTCGATAGACGGACTGTGCACCAGGTATCTGCAGAGTTCACCAATGTATTGAAAGAGAGTGCAATCCCAGCGGATGACGTCATTCCAAAACTGGCTGGCCGAAAATTTTTCGCGAACCACCACCGAACCACCGCCCAGCAGCACGGCCCCCGGCGCTTGCACTCCGCCCACACTGTGGTACATCGGCAGGCAGTCGTACATGCGGTCGGTTGCTTGCGTATCCATCAGACCCGCGAACCAATGGGTCCATTGCATGATCCGCCCATGGGTAACGATGGCGGCCTTCGGCAAACCGGTGGTACCGGAAGTGTAGATATAGAGGGCGGGATCGTCGATGAGCGGCACGCGGTGATTATTTTTTTTAAGCGCTTCGCCGCTGTAGCCATCGATTCCCGCATCGATGCGCGGGTACTGCGAATCGCCGGCGCCATGGATCCACACGGAGCTCGCTTTCGTGACACCGGGAAACGCGTCTTTCAACGCACCACCAAGTTCCGCATCCACAATCAAGGATCTGGGTGCGACCGTGTTGATGCAATGCGCGAGCGAGGCGCCCGTCAGATTCGTATTCAGCAGCGCCACCACGCATCCGATTTTGGTGAGGCCGAGCCAGATGGCCATGTACTCGGGCCGGTTCGGCATGAGCAGACAGACACTGTCGCCTTTGGCCAGGTCTTGATCGAGGGCCCACTTCGCATATTGGTTCGATCGCCGGACCATTGCCGCGTGCGTGAGGCACTCCCGTTCGGATAGCAGAGCCGCCGTCTCGCCAAACTCTTCTGCCAGGTCTTCGAGAACGGCCGGAAATATGCGATCGCCATGGCTTGCGATGCCCGCCGTTCGTTGCAGCGCCCGCGACCAGTCTTTTGCCACAGAAGTACGTTGAGCCACACAACCGCCCGTTCGCTCGGAACGGTGGGAGCGCGGGTCCGTCACCATGGGGTTGCCTGCGTTGCTCACGCCGTATTTCCTGCGTCCACCGTAATCACGGTGCCGGTGATGCTTTTGGCTTTCTCGCTCAGAAGGTATTCGACCGCATCCGCCACGTCTTCTACACAGGCCAGACGGCCAAGGGCGCTGCGGCGCGCGATTTTCCGGCGATGCTCGTCGCCAAGCCTGCGGGTCATTTCCGTATCCAGAAAACCCGGGGCCACGGCGTTCACGTTCACTCCCATCGGTCCAACCTCTCGCGCCAACGATCGGGTGAATCCCAGCAGGGAGGCCTTCGTTGCCGAATAAACCGAAAGTCCGCTGTATCCATTGGTGGCGACAATGGAGCTGACGTTCACGATGCTCCCACCACCGCCGCTGGCCATCATGGAACGCACCACGTACTTGGTGAGCATAATCGGCGATAAAGTGTTCAGCCGCACTTGTTGCTCGATCTGTGAGTTCTGCATCACAGCGAGCACACCATCAGACCCGACGGCGGCGTTGTTCACCAGTCCGTAGATCGGCCCCCAATCCTTTTTCAGTTTTTGGACCAGCTCCGGAATATCCTCGATCGCAGCGAGATCGAAGGGAACGAACTCGATAGACCCGCCGGCGGCCTGCGGAACGTCGCGCATCGCGGACTTGAGCTGGTCCGTTTCCTTTCGAGCGACGGCGATGACCCGATATCCTGCGCAGGCCAACTTCCGGGCGATGCACAGGCCCAGTCCCCTGCTCCCACCGGTGACGATGATGTTAGGCATGACGCCGCGCCAACTTTCCCGTGGCCGCTACCGCAAGGTTGGGAACGATGTTGATAGCCGCCGGAACCTTGTGCCTGGGGAGCGCGTTTGCGCAGAACTGCAGAAGCTCGCGTCGAAGTTCCTCGCTGCGTTCCGGTGCGTTGCCAGGCGCGCCGTCTGGCGCCCTGTCCGGCAACTGTTCAAGGACGACGTCGGCCACGACCAGCGCTCCGGTTAAGGGATTTTTTCTGGCCTGAACCAGCGACATGCGAACCCGAGGATGCCGGTTGATCACGGCCTCCACTTCTTCCGGGTGGACCTTAAGTCCCCCAACGTTGATCACTCCATCCCGCCGTCCGACGAAATAGTAACGATCGCCCCGTAATTCCACCATGTCGCCGGTGTCCACGAAGCCGTCCGCGCCTAAAAAACTGGCGTCTTCCCGGCCAAGGTAGCGGCTGGCCGCGCCCGTCGAGCGGATGCGCAGCGAACCATCTACGACCCTCATCTCCACGCCGGCGCTTGAGCGTTCGACGAAGTGCGCCGGAAAACCCGCAAGCCCGTCGTTGACGGCAAATCCGACGCCAGCCTCGGTGGAGGCGAATGCGTGAGCGATTCTGGCCTGGGGATAACAGGAATGGAGACGGTTGAGGATGTCCTGGTCGGCGATTTCGCCCGACAAGCGAATGTATTCGGGTGCAATCTTGTGCGCAGCGGGGCTCATCAATTCGCGACGCCAGTGAGAAGGCGTTCCGGAAATGTGCGTCACTCCGTGGGCGCCAGCGCGCGACAGAAAATCCGCCATCGGCTCCGTTGCGCTGGAAAACACCATCGATGCCCCGGTCAAACTGGCGCGCAGAAATATCTGGAGACCGCCATAGCGGCGGATGTCATAGAACGTGCTCCACACCAGCTTGCCCGCTGGCTTGCTGACTTCTTCAATCGCTCCGGTCAGGCTTTCCAGAGTATGTGCAACCAGCTTGGGACGTCCGGTTGTGCCCGATGTCAAGAGAACCCATTCGGTTTGGCGCAGCGCGCCACGATCAGGACGCTGATCATGGCGATGATCGCAAACGCCCGGCTTGATCTTGGGACTGCATCGAACCGCGAGCGGTATCTGCGCGGGCGCGCTCTGATCGAACACTACTGCGTCCACGGCTGCCGCATCGACCAAGTAGGAAAGATGTTCGGCCGGGAAATCAGGAGGACATAGAATCAGCCTGCTGGCCACTCCATCGAGTTCCAGCAGCGCGAGCGCCGCGGTTAGCTGCTCCCTTGTTGCGACCAGCACTGATCGGTGGCGCAGTTCGCCGATCCTGCCGCCGAGTGCCGAGCCGCGTGCCAATTCGCCCAAGGCGACCGCGGCCTTAGCTCCCCAAAGAAAGCTTGTGTTCTCGGCCCCAAGGGAGTCCCAAAGGCGTCTCCCGCTAGTGCTTCGCATGTTCGTAGGTCCGGATGAAATCGCCCAATGTCACCGGGAACGGGGCGTCTCCGGACTTGGTGAATGGATCCACTCCCAGCACATCCTCAAGCCGGGCGACGATGACGGCGAGGCACAGTGAATCCAAGCCCGATTCCAAAAGAGGCAGATCGTCGGTGAGTGCCGCCAAAACTCGATTCTGCTCTTCGGCGACTTGCTGAAACTGAGAAATGACTTCAGATCTAACCGACATATTGTTGGGATTCATGCTTAACGCCGGCGACGCTGGACTCGTGTTGCATCCGGGGATAGCGCAACGTACGGACTCCGAATCTCTTCAAGAAGTTGGATACCTCGTCGCCAAGATCGTTGGAAATACGAGACTGCTCCTTGTTGGTCACGTCAATCCACATCACGTTTTTGGCCCGCAGAAGCTCGCGCGCATCTTC
Source organism: Candidatus Acidiferrales bacterium (assembly GCA_035551975.1). Taxonomy (GTDB): domain Bacteria; phylum Acidobacteriota; class Terriglobia; order Acidiferrales; family UBA7541; genus Palsa-295. Next base: position 16,271 of record DASZMG010000074.1, read on the forward strand.
AGGGATTTCGAACAGGCTCAGGAAAACATCGAGTTGCGCGCAGTCCATATTGCTGATCGTTTCTCGCACGTCGCCATCGGTAACTTGCATGCGCCATGATTGTTTTGCTGCAAACCAGCCCGCCTTCGGTTTGCTGATTTTGTAGCGCCTGCCGTTCTGCTCGCACTCCAGACCCGATCCCGAGAAATAGTCGATCATTTCGGCCACGATCCGGCCAAACATATCGACCTTTTCTTCATCGGACACTTTCTTTGGGAAAATCGGCGGCTTGCCGACGATTCGCGCGGGAAATCCTACGGCCATGGAGTTGGCGGGGATGGTGCCGGAGACAACCGAGTTCGCGCCGATCAACGCCCCATCGCCAATCTTGCTGCCAGGGAGCACAAATACTCTCCAGGCCAATCCAGCGCCGCTACCGATTTCGATCGGCGCGAAATCCGCCGCGTACCCCTCAAACTGATTCTGAAAGGACGAATGACCGAAAATCAGGCAATGGCCGCCGATTCCGGTGTCGTCGCCAATCGTGATAGACCGTGCCGGGTTGATAAAAGAGAGCTGCATGATCTGGCAATTGCGGCCTACTTTAAAGCGCGAGTCCGCAGACTGCAGGCCACCGACAAAAACCTGCTCGTTGATCTTTGTCCCCTCGCCGATGTCGAGATAGGGCGTGTCCAGAAACGTCATCGCCCCAATTTGCACGAACGGCCCCAGCCGGATTTCTTTTCCGCGAACAATCGTAAGGAACCCGATGCTGGTGCCTTCGCCGATCTCCACGCGCTCCCCGACTACCACCGCGCCCAAACCGATCGACACATTGTTGTCGATTCGGTAGCCCTTCAATCGGTACAGAAGAACCTTGATGAAGCTGGGCCACAATCCGTATAGAAGAATCGAGCGGAGCGGAATGCGCGGCTTGTCTAAAAGCATAGTTTTCCTATACTGTCGAGCGGTTCGTCTTCGTGGCCGATGTCCCCCGGGGGCTTAACCGCGCAGGAAGGGGCTGTTTAGTGGACTCTCATGCCCCCGCCGGCCGAAAAGGTGATGGTTTCCATCAGAGTGCTAAGCAGGCGGACTCCCTCGAAGATGTCGGCGTCGAGCATGGGCGCGTTGCGCTCCATCTCGGCTCCCAACGCTTCATAAAGACCCTGCGTGTGGGCGACGTCGCACACTCCATGCACATCGGTGTACACCCGTTCCGTCGAACCCCGCTTCCCCGCGAGTTCCGCCAGGAAAGGCATCAGCCTTTGCAGGTACCCTTCGAAGAAGGCCATCATGGTGAGAATGGGCACGCCGGAAAGCCGGCCGATAAACAGCCGGACTTTCGTCAAATCCTGATGCACGGCCATCGCGTCGGATTCGCCTGGATACGCGCGGGCGGCTAGCGCAAATTCCCGCAGCATGCGTGGATGAGAATCGCGCACTTCTTCGTGGAGATTCTCGAGAATTTCCTGCCGTGCTTCCTCCGACTTCACTGCCAGGAGGGCTCCCGTCATCCAATAGATGAAGTTTCCTTCCAGGACGGCAGTGAATCGGGAAATGATCTGACGTGCCTCGCCATCTGACAAATCCTTGGGGTTGAGCAACGAGGCGATCAGTCGGTTGATTTCGCGTTCGACGTCGTTTCTTATGGATGACAGGTTCGGATTAGCAATCTCGTGTTGCAGTTCGTGCACTGATTGAAGTTTATTGGCTGACATAATCGTGATGTTAATCACTCCAAGCAACTACGTCCATAGTCTTTGCGTACCGAATTGCCATTTACCATTGCCATTTACCTTAGTACTGGTAACTAGCTGTACCAGCGTTTAGCAGCATGCGGATAACCAGTATAACTCCGAGTTAATAGCGGCGTTGCTGACAAATCTTATTTTTCTGAGGATTTTTTAGCGATTACCAGAAGCTTTCGCGGGGGATTCTGAGTTAAGCGACGCCAAATCTGTAACTTTCCGCGGTATCCCGAGACCAGGCGCTCCAGCGCTTGCTAATCCAAAAATTTTTAATGCCCTTGTTTAACAGTTGCGCTGCAGCGCATTTGGCCGAACCTGCGAACACTCGCGCCCGGTGGAAAAGTTTTGACAATTATGGCCATTGTCGCGGGCTTGAACCGCACAATGTTGTCACGTGACGGATGTTTCCACCGCGGTTGCGAAAAAGTAGCCGTGGCGCGCTTGGTTCGACGCCCCCAACGAAGGCGATCTAGTTGCGAGAGGGCTTCGGATGCCGCTCGATGTTCCGAAGGCACCAAATGCAACTGGAGGTATCGCGATTTAACATGGCCGCGATTAGGTGAAAATGCCCGCTTGCCTGAAGGCGGTTCATGTGTTTGCCCTCTCTCATAAAACCTTTCCGCTGGATTTGAGGGACGCTAAATTCCAGTGGTGCCTCAGGTTTGCCGCGGCAGCATCGGGTCAGCTAGAATAACCGCTTTGCACAGAGCCCCTAAATGACCCAGATCAACTTGCACAACACGATGAGCAACCGTCTCGAGCCGCTCGCACCGCTCCATCCAAATGAGGTGCGCATGTACACTTGCGGCCCTACCGTGTATGCCTTTGCGCACATCGGCAATTTTCGCACCTTTGTGTTTCAGGACGTGCTCCGCCGCTTTTTGCATTCCCAGGGTTATCGCGTGTTGCAGGTCATGAATGTCACCGATGTCGACGACCGCATCATCCAGAACGCTGCCCACGCAGGCGTGAGCATTCGCGAATACACCGAAAAATATATTCAGGCCTTCCTCGAGGACATAACCTCGCTCAACATCGAAATGCCTGAGGAGATTGTCCGCGCCACCGATCACATCGACGATATGGTCGCGCTGATCGAAAAGCTGGAGCAAAAGGGATTCACCTACAAAAGCGATGGTTCCATCTACTATCGCATTTCGAAATTTCCGGAATACGGAAAGCTCTCGAAAATCGATAAGCACGGCATGAAAGCCGGCGCTCGCGTCGATGTCGACCAGTATGAAAAAGACGACGCGCGTGATTTCGCCCTATGGAAAGGGCCCAAGCCTGGTGAGCATTTCTGGGACACCAAAATCGGCCCGGGACGCCCCGGTTGGCATGTGGAATGCTCCGCCATGGCTATGAAATATCTGGGCGACACGCTCGACATTCACACTGGTGGAGTCGATCTCGCTTTTCCGCACCACGAGAACGAAATCGCGCAGAGCGAAGCGGCCACCGGCCATCCCTTCGTCCGCCTCTGGCTCCACGCCGAGCACCTTATTATTGATGGCCAGAAGATGTCGAAATCGCTCGGGAACTTCTACACCCTGCGTGACCTTTTCGCGCGCGGGCAAAAGCCTTCCACCATCCGCTTCTTACTCTTATCAGTTCCATATCGCAGGCAACTCAACTTCACGGAAGACGGCCTGAAGCAGGCCGAGAACTCGATTAAGCGGCTACGAAATTTTGTCGACCGCCTGAAGACCGCCAAATTCGCGGCCGGCTCGAATCCCGACATCGTGAAGCGCGTGGAAAAAGCGGAAGCTGATTTCGACAGTGGCCTCGCCGACGACGTGAACACCGCGAAGGCGCTGGCTTCCGTGTTCGATTTAATCAGTGACATCAATACCGCCATGGATCGTGGCGATTTTCTCCAGCAGGATGCACCGCGCGTGCTCGCCGCAATGGAGAAATTTGACGGTGTTCTCGCCGTCCTCCAGGACGACGACGCGGAGAAACTCCGAAAACTGGGACTCGTTTCTAAGCAGTCTGCTTTCAGCAGCGAGCAGATCGAAGGTCTCATCGCTGAGCGCTTGGCCGCCAAGAAACGTCGCGATTTCAAGCGCTCCGACGACATACGGCAGCAACTTGCTGATTCTGGTATCCTTGTGGAAGACACCAAGGATGGGAGTATTCGTTGGAAGTACAAATAGCAGTCCCCTAACGCAGAACCCGCAGTTCAATTGCAGTCTGGCGCATTACTGTCGGCTGTCCGCTACGTCTAACTCATTTTTCGGCGCTTAACGCTTACGCTAATTTTATGAATGGGGCACTTACATCCGCGAAACTATCGGAAATCATCCAAGAAGATGAGATTCTGGAGTGGTCATGCCGGTCACCACGACGCTGAACTATCCCAAATTGCCGCAAATCGTCACCAAGTTGCCTGGTCCCAAAGCCAAGGAGATTGTCGAGCGCGACCACAACATCATGTCGCCGTCCTATACCCGCGACTATCCGCTGGTCGCTGCCGCCGGCCGCGGGGCCACGATTGAGGACGTCGACGGCAACACTTTCCTCGATTTCGCCGCCGGTATCGCCGTGGTTGCCACCGGACATTGCCACCCGGACGTGGTGGCCGCGATTCAGAAACAGGCCGCGCGCCTGATTCATATGTCCAGCACGGATTTTTATTACGAAGGTGCGGTCGAGTTGGCGGAGAAACTCGCGGCCATTGCTCCCGGCGAGGAGAAAAAAAAGGTCTACTTTGGTAATTCCGGCACTGAGGCCATCGAAGCGGCTATAAAACTGGCCCGCTATCACACGCGCCGCGAAAAATTCATCTCGTTTTTTGGCTCCTTCCACGGGCGCACCATGGGCTCGCTTTCGCTAACCGCCAGTAAATCGGTTCAGCGCAAGGGTTTCGGATCGCTCATCCCAGGGGTGTTTCATGCGCATTTCCCAAATCTGTATCGCGGCATAGAAGGGTCGCGTCCCGAACACGCGACCGAAGATGCGCTGGCCTATATCGAGGACGTCCTTTTTCAAAAGGTTGTCGATCCGAGCGATGTCGCGGGAATCGTGATCGAGCCCATTCAGGGCGAAGGCGGTTACGTTCCCGCTCCGGATAGTTTTCTAGTTCGATTGCAGCAGCTTTGCCGTGACCACGGCATCCTGCTTATCGTCGACGAAGTGCAGTCCGGAATGGGTCGAACGGGCAAATGGTGGGCCTGCGAGTATTCCGGAATTGAGCCGGACATCCTTTGCACCGCTAAGGGCATTGCTTCTGGAATGCCGCTCAGCGCCATGATCGCTCGCGAAAGCGTGATGGACTGGGAACGCGGCGCGCACGCTTCCACATTTGGCGGGAACCCGGTTTGCGTCGCCGCTTCGCTGGTCACGCTCGGATTGATCGAACGCAACTACATGGCCAATGCGGTGCGCATGGGCGCCTACATCATTCGCCATACGGCGGACTGGCGCAAGCGCCATCGAATGGTGGGGGACATTCGTGGACGCGGATTGATGATCGGCGTCGAGATTGTCCACGACCAGGATTCCAAAGAAAAAGCACCCGACCTCCGCGACCGCATCATTCAGATGGCCTTCCAAAAGGGCTTGCTGCTTCTCGGCGCGGGTGAAAGCTCCATTCGGCTTTCTCCGCCCTTGATGATTGAGGAAGAACAGGCCGGCTTCGCCGTTTCTACGTTGGATGCCTGCATCACCGCCGTCGAAGGTCGCGGCGGCCGCGCTTAATTTCCATTCGGGAAACCGCTTTGCTACGATGACAAGCTCGCTTCGGCGTGCCTCGGTCGATTTGCTTTGCTATGTTTGCCCGCAAATCGCGGAAATAATTTTCGGAGGAAGATTTGCCCCGCATTTTGGACGTCGGGTGCGGCCCGACCAAGTACCCCGGCTCCATCGGCTTGGATATGAATCCCTCAACCGCCGCCGATGTGCTCTGCCATCTCGATCGCGGCGGGCTGCCTTTTGCGGATAACTCCTTTGATGAACTCCGCGCCGAACACGTGATCGAACATGTGGACAACATCATCGCCACCATGGAGGAATTCCACCGGGTCACGCGCCCCGGCGGCAAAATTTTCCTCGCCACTCCTCATTACACCGATTTCAGCTCGTTTCGCGATCCCACCCATCGCTGGCACCTGAACACCTACTCGTTTCTCTATTTTTATCCGGGCGGCATGCATGGCCGCGACATGTGGTACACCAACGTGCGCATGCGTGAAGTAAAGCTCAATCTTAAGTTGCTGAAATTATGGAAGGCTCTTGGTTTTGAATTCCTGGTGAACCACAGCCGCATGTTCCGCCAATTCTGGGAGCACTATTTGAGCTTCATCATTCGCGGCAAGCTCATGGAATTCACTTTCGAGGTCATTAAGTAAACGCATGCCGCGCATTCTCGACATCGGCTGCGGCCGCAAGAAATATCCAGGGTCGATCGGCATCGATATGAGTTCGGCCGGCCAGGCCGACGTGCTCTGCGATTGGGAACGCACTCTGCCGTTCGCGGACAACAGCTTCGATGAGGTGCGGCTGGTTCATATCATCGAGGAAGTCGACAACATTTTCCGCGTGCTGGCCGAAGTGCATCGCGTGGCCAAGCCGGGGGCGCGCGTGGTGATCATCACGCCGCACTATACCGATCACGCCTCGTACTGCAGCCCGGCGCATCGCTGGCATCTTTCCAGTTTTTCGCTTTGGTTTTTCAGCGAACATCCCGGCGAATACGATTACTATGCCCCCGCCAATTTCAAGGAACGGCGCGTTCACGTCGAACTGCTGCGTATCTGGCGCGCGCTCGGCTTCCAATGGCTGATCAACCATTTCCGCTGGTACCGCAAGTTTTGGGAGTATTATTTGTGCTTCTTGATTCGGGGCAAAACGGTCGAGTGGGAGCTGGAAGCGGTGAAATAACTTCCGCCGCGTCTAATTTGGAGAAGCCGCGTGCTTGCCCATTTGATGTTCGCCGTGGTTCAGTTCGGCGCCCGCAAGGGCTTGGCAGAACCTGCGGCTGAAGATTCAATTGTGTCGGAATACTCGATCAATGCAGTGCCGCCCGCGAAGAAGGCTGCATTGCGAACCGGCGTTCGCGGCGAGACGTATGCCTACTGGTACCTTCGGCGCCAGGGATACACGCTGATCGCGAAAAATTACACGCTACCCGGCATGAAAGGCGAGATTGATCTCGTCGGATACGACGGCCAGACGCTCGCTTTCGTCGAAGTAAAAACGCGGGTTGTACCGCAATCAGCGGACCGCCGCAAATATCGGCTCCCGGAAGAAGCCGTGAATTGGGAAAAGCGACGCAATCTTATGCGCATGGCTACGCAATTTCTACGCATGCGCCGAATTGTGTCCGTGTCTCATCGGTTTGATATTCTTGCGATAGAATCACAACCGGGATCCCAGCCGCAGGTTCGTCTTCACAAGGGCGCGTTCCATAGTGGAACTTAGCCTCCGGCCAGATGGCAGCGCTTTTGCTCCGATGCCGTTGATAACCTAAATGCGCTGAAAGCTTCTGATTTTGGTTCGTAGTAGGAATTCTCTTATAAGGAGTGACGTTGCCGGAACTTCGTAAGGACCCGATTACAGGACGGTGGGTGATCATCTCCACTGACCGCGCGCGGCGTCCTATGGATTTCGTGCGCGAAAGTGTGAAGATCAAGCGCGTTGGGTTTTGTCCCTTCTGTCCCGGAAACGAAGGCAAAACCCCGCCGGAAATTTTCGCGTACGGAAGGAATGGCGGCGGAAAAGACACGCCGGGATGGTCATTGCGCGTGGTGCCGAATAAATTTCCGGCACTGGGAATTGAGGGCATGCTCGACCGCGAAGGGCACGGCCTTTTCGATCGCATGAACGGTATAGGCGCCCATGAAGTGATTATAGAGTCGCCGGATCACATGAGCACACTCGCCACCTTACCGCAGAAATCGGTGGAAGAGATGTTGTGGGCTTGCCGCGACCGCATTCTGGACCTCAAAAACGACCGGCGCTTCCGCTACATTCTGCTTTTCAAAAATCACGGAGAGCCCGCCGGCGCTTCTCTCGAACACACGCACTCGCAACTGATCGCGCTGCCCATCGTGCCCACCCGCGTGCGCGAGGAAGTCGACTCCTCCAAGCGCTATTACGACGAAAAAGAGCGCTGCATTTTCTGCGACTTGATTCGCCAGGAGGTCGAAGCAGGCGAACGCGTGATTCTCGGCAACGACTATTTCATCGCGCTGGCGCCCTACGCGCCGCGCTTCCCTTTCGAGGCCTGGATTTTGCCGCGCCAGCACAGTTCCGCTTTCGAAAATATGCCGAGTCCCTATTACGGCAGCCTGGCGCAAGTGCTGCGCGAATTTCTACAGCGGCTCGATCTCGCGCTTTCCTGTCCTTCCTACAATCTTGTCGTCCACACTTCGCCTCTCGCGGAAGAAATTAACGACCATTACCACTGGCACATCGAGATGATGCCGAAACTCAGTAAGGTGGCGGGGTTCGAGTGGGGCACCGGCTTCTACATCAATCCCACGCCGCCCGAAGAAGCCGCGCGCTTTTTGCGCGATGCCAAGTGACCATCCGATAAGGATGGTCATCCCGAACGGAGCGGTTTTGCGACCCGGTGAGGTCGCAGTAGCGCAGCCGAAGGATCTCTCTTGCGAGCATCGCGAGCGATCTCTGTTTGGGCGGAGTATCGCGAGCGATGGATCTGTCTTTGCCCAAGTAGAGCCGAGATATTTCTCTTCGGTTTCCTACAGCTACCTGGAAGGCGAGGCTTCTGGCCGCTTCGCCACTATTTCGCAAACAAGCGCAATAGCCGCTAGCGCCCCTGCCACATAGAACGCCGCTTCGTAATTCCGGTACCGATCGAAAAGCACGCCGCCGATGGTCGGCCCGATAATTCCTGCCACTCCCCAGGCGCTGAACAGAAGCCCATAATTCACACCCGCGTGCTTCGTGCCCCAAAAATCTGAAACCGTAGCCGGATTCACCGAAGCTTGCGCGCCATAGCAGAAATAAACCACGAAGACCCCGACGTAAAGCGCAGCGACATGTGCTCCCACGCGATAGAGCGCGGGCATCGCGATCATCGAAATGGCCAGAATCACGCGAAGCGTGTTGAGCCGCCCGAGCGCGTCGGAAAGCCAACCAGAAACCACCCTTCCGGACACATTGCCCGCGGCGCCCACCACCAAACCCATCGTCGCCAGCGCGGCGCTCGGAATGCCCTGGCTCCTCGCGAACGGCACCAGTTGGCTGATCACCATGAGACCCGCCGATGAGCCAAGCCCGAAACCAAGCCACATCAGGTAAAAGGTGGGCGAGCGCAAAATCTCCGTTGGCAGGAAGTGATGAAAACCATCCCGGCTGTGCGAAGAGAGTATTGCCGCGGACCTGCCCGCCTGCGTCCCAACAGGAACAACGTAATCGTCTCCTGGATTTTTCAGCAAAAATGACGCAACCATGGTCATCATCAGAAAAATCGCGCCCAGGATCATGCACGTGTTGCGCCAGCCGAAGTGAGGGAACATTTGCAGATCGGCGATCGGTCCAAATATCGCCGACCCACCGCCGTAACCCGCCAGCGCCAGCCCGATGGCAAGCCCTCGCTTGTCCGGAAACCATTTCGACATCACCGGCACAACCGTCGCGTAACCGAATCCGTTTCCAATGCCTCCCAGCACCCCGTAACAAAAGTAAAGATACGGAAGGCTCGTAGTGTATGCGCAGAGGAAAAATCCCAGGCTCGCTAGCAATCCGCCTGTAATAGCAATCCAGAACGGTCCGAAGCGGTCCTGCAGCCGCCCGGCAAACACAAATGAGAGCGCGAACATCACCACCGCTATCGTGAACACGCTTGACGTCTGCGCTCGCCTCCACCCGAATTCCTGTTCCAGCGGCGCGACCAAAATGCTCCACGCGTATAGTGTGCCCAGCGCAAGCGTCATCAGGACGCCGCCGAGCAACCGCCACCAGCGGCTGGGAGCAACCGGCGCGACAACCAGCGCGCGGGGCGCCGCTGTCACCGCAAATGAATTGGCTGGCTGAAATGTCTCCACGACGCTTCCCTGCAAATAAGCTTCAAACTGCGCTGTAACATACACGCGCAAGCCTTCGTGATACAACATTTCAACGCATATGAAGCAGCACACGAAGCAAATTGTGC
>DASZMG010000075.1:0-3545 GCA_035551975.1 Candidatus Acidiferrales bacterium
AACCCAAATGGTGAAGTGCCGCATGCGTTCGCTCGGATGCGTGCCCTGCACCGGCGCGATCCGTTCGGATGCCGATACCGTGCCAAAAATCATCGACGAGATGGTTTCCTTCCGCCGCTCCGAGCGCGAAAACCGCGTGATCGACCACGATGAAGAAGGCTCGATGGAAATCAAGAAGCGCGAAGGATACTTCTGATGGCCACTCCGGCGGCCGAACCCGTGCCTGACTCCATGCCAGAACAGCCAACACAATCGATGGGAACATCCGCTGCGGATAGCCCGATGCAGACGGCGCCGCAGGTTCTGGCGCCAACCGGCGGCCTGCTGCGCTTCAGCACCGCAGGCAGTGTCGACGATGGCAAATCCACACTGATTGGCCGGCTGCTCTACGACAGCCAGGCCGTCTTTGAAGATCAGCTCGCCGCGGTGCGCAAGAGCAAGGTAAATCGCTCCGGCGGTCCGATCGATTTCTCTCTGCTTACTGATGGCCTGCGTGCCGAGCGTGAGCAAGGCATCACCATCGACGTAGCCTATCGCTACTTCTCTACGCCGCGCCGCAAGTTCATCATTGCCGACACGCCAGGGCACGAACAGTACACGCGCAACATGGCCACCGGTGCGTCCACCGCCGACGCTTCCGTGGTGCTCATGGATGCGACGAAAGGCGTTTTGCGGCAGTCGCGACGCCATGCGTTTATCGCGAGCTTGCTAGGTGTGCAGCACATCGTCGCCGCCGTGAATAAAATGGATCTGGTCGGCTTCTCCCAGGAAGTCTTCGAGCGCATCGCCGAGGAGTTCCGCGAGTTTGCCGAGCAACTTGGCGTGAAAAGTCTCTATGCCGTGCCGGTGAGCGCGCTCGAAGGCGACAACGTGGTGCGCAAGAGCCTGCGCACGCCGTGGTTCGAAGGCCCCGCACTGCTGGAGCACCTTGAAAATTTGAAGGTGAACGATGCCGCAGCCGATGGCCCACTGCGCTTCCCTGTTCAATACGTGATCCGTCCGGATGCCACTTTTCGCGGATTCGCGGGCCAAGTCGCTTCTGGCTTGCTGCGTCCGGGCGCGACAGTGGTGGCGCTGCCTTCCGGCCTGAAGACCAAGGTGAAGTCGCTGGTCAGTTTCGATGAGGAACTCGAGGAAGCGAAGCCCGGCGCTTCGGTGAACGTCACGCTCGAAGATGAAATCGACATCAGCCGCGGCGATGTTCTGGTTGACGATGAAAAGCGACCGTTCAGCGGCACCGAATTCCAGGCCACCGTCGTCTGGATGCACGCCGACCCGCTCGACCTGCACAAGATCTATTTCCTGAAGCACACCACGCGCACTGTGCGCGCGCGCGTGAAGCAGATCCGCCAACGCATCGACGTGAACACGCTCGAAAAATCCGCGGCCACCAGCCTGGACATGAACGACATCGCCGAGGTCGACATTAAAACCACGCTGCCGCTCTTCTTCGATCCCTACGGCGTGAACCGCACCATGGGCAGCTTTATTTTGATCGACCAGCACACCAATAGTACCGTCGCCGCGGGAATCATCCAGCAGCCGATAACATCGCCGGCTACCGCACGCATCACCGCTTCCGTTTCGACTGGCCGAAGCACGCGCGAAGAGCGCCTGCTTCGCTTCGGCCATCCTTCCGGCGCCGTGTGGCTGCAGGGGCGCCCGCGCGTGGCCGAAATGCTCGAACGCCGCCTGTTCGAAGAAGGCTGGTTCGTGCAGCTCGTCGGGCCCATGGACTTCCTCGCGCACGAACTCATCACGGTCACCAAGGCCTGTCGCCTTTCCGGCGCCATCACCCTCTTTTCGCCGCTCGAGGACGGCACAGACCAGGCGCAAGCCGTCCGCGCCATTTTTGGCCGCGACTCCTTCTTCCTGCTGAAGCGGCCCGACCTGAACGATGAAGAGACCGTCGCGCAGCTCATGGAAATTCTTTACAAGTGGCGCGACACGCATTCGGATACGAAACAGAGGCGCAAATGAGTTCCCTTCTCGCCGAACAATACGAGACGCTTTCCGCCGAGCAAACCATTGAGCGCGTGCTGGCCGAGAATTCCGGCGCGCCCTGTTTCACGTGCAGCTTCCAGGCCGAGGACATGATCGTGCTGGATCTGTTGCGCAAGCGCGTCCCGGACATTCCAGTACTGTTTCTCGACACTGGCTACCACTTCGCGGAGACCTACGCCTATCGCGACAAAATGGCCGCGGAATGGAATTTGAATGTGCGCAACCTCGCCGCGAAGAAGACGGTGGCCGAGCAGGAAGCCGAATTCGGCATTCTGAATCGCACCGAGCCCGGCAAGTGCTGCCAGTTACGCAAGGTCGAGCCGCTTTTCTCCGCGCTGCAGGATTACGACATCTGGTTCACCGGGCTGCGCCGCGAGCAATCGCCTACCCGCGCGAACCTGAAGATGGTGGAGCATCATCAACTCGCCAGCGGCAAGGTGCTGCTGAAAGTAAGCCCGTTGGCCGCCTGGAAATGGGGCGAAGTGTGGAAATACACCGCCGACAATAAAATCGCTTTCCTGCCGCTTTACGACATGGGTTACCGCAGCATCGGCTGCGAGCCTTGCACTGCAATTCCCAAGGAAGGCGCCGATCCTCGCTCCGGCCGCTGGGGCGGCGCGAAGCTCGAGTGCGGTATTCATACCGACTCGAAGCGAGTGGATTGATGCAAATTGCCATCGGGTTCCTCATCGCGCTGGCGGTCGGGCTTACCGGCATTGGCGGCGGCAGCTTCACCGTTCCGGCGCTGATGCTGATCGTGGGCGTTCCAGCCGCGACGTCCGTGGGAACCGCTTTCGTGTTTGCTGGTGTGTTGCGGCTGATCGCCGCTCCTTTTTACATGGCCGGGCGCCACTTCCATGGACGTTATCTTTGGCTGCTGTTGCAAGGCGCCGTTCCCGGCCTGCTGATTGGCACTTACTTGCTGCGGCTCTTGAGCAGCCGCGCCGGCAGTCCCGTGGTGGTGATTCTTTTGGGCGTGTTGCTCACGGCATCCTCCAGCGTGACCTTCGCGCCGCGTGTGCAGAATCAGGGATTCGCCAAAAAGAATCCGCACTGGCTGCCCTGGCTGGCGCTGCCCATCGGCGTGGAATCGGGATTTTCTTCGGCAGGAGCCGGCGCGCTTGGCACGGTGCTACTGCTCAACTATTCCGAGATGAGCCCCACGGAGGTCGTCGGCACCGACATCCTTTTCGGGCTGGTGCTGGCCGTCATTGGCAGCGCCTTCCATTGGCAGTTCGGATCGATTAGCCATCCGGTGCTGATGCAGTTGCTGGCAGGGGGCATTCCGGGCGTGCTGATCGGCTGCCTGTTCGCCCGCAAGGTACCAGCCCGCAAGCTGAAAATAGCGATAGCCATCATTGCCATCTTTGCCGGGCTGCAGCTTGTGTGGAACGGCGCTCATACCTTGGCGACCCGCAGCGACCACTCCGTTAAGCTTCCAACCGCTGTTACCACCGCCGCAAAAGCCGAATAAAAGCCCGCCCGAAGGCCATTGTCAGTCTAGAAACCTACCGTGCGCCTTTGTTTGTCGAGTACTAGAA
>DASZMG010000076.1:0-23692 GCA_035551975.1 Candidatus Acidiferrales bacterium
GCCGTGATTTGAGGTGTCACGTCCAGTTCCAGTACTGCGTCGACGAACTGCACCGATACCGTGTTGTTGATCACCGTCTGCACTGGAATCTTGGTTCCCTGTTTTACTGTGGCCTTTTCGTTGTTCTGCGTGATCACTTTCGGCTTCGACAGCAGCTTGCCCACTCCGCGTTGCTCGGCCGCGTCGATCACGAAATCCAGCGCAAAGTTCGGTGACGAGAACAGATACTGCAGGCCACTGGTTGGCACTGTCGTTTGCAAACTCGTGACCAGTGGGATTTGGGCGCCCCCGGTCGCCCCCCCTCCGGCCGTGCCCACGACTACCGGTGGTTGCGGCGTAAAGGTCGTCTGGCTGGCGCCTACCGTGCTGTCTCCACCGACCCCGCTGTTCCCGATTCCAGCTGACAGACCCAGCGAAGTTCCCAGTTCTCGCGAGAAGGAGCGGTTCGCCGCCACCACACGCGCTTCGATTTCCACTTGCTGAGATTTCTTGTCGAGCTGCCGCAGCAGGTTGTCTACCACCGGCAGCGTGCTGGGAATGTCGCGGATGATCAGGGTGTTCGAGCGGTCGTCCGCCAGAATATCGCCGCGCGAGGAGAGGAATTTTTTCAGTGTTGTCGCCATCGTTGTGGCCTTCGCGTAGCTCAGCACACGCGTGGTCGTCACGATGTCCGCAGCTTCGGCTTGCGCCCGCTGCAGGTCGCGGCTCTCTTCCGCTTCCTTGCGCACGGTCTCGCGAGTGGCGATGCGCAGCACGTTTCCGTCGAGCTGCTTCTCAAGATCGTTGTTGTGCAGTACGATGTCCAACGCCTGGTCCCACGGCACATCGTCCAGCACGATGGTCAAACTGCCCTTTACGCTCGGATCCACCACCACGTTCAATCCGCTGATCTCGTGAATCAGCCGGAAGAAGTCGCGCAGGTCCACATCCTTCAGGTTTACCGAAATCGGTTCGCCCGAATACCGCCCGTTGCTCACAACCACGGGCTGCGTTTGTACCGCCGGCATTGCCGCCCGGCGCGCTGGCTCTGGGGTCGATACGGGCTGAACCGCTGGCGCCGCTTGCATTGGAGAAGATGCCGAAGACGCATCGGAACTGTTGCTTGCTCCGCTCTGCGCCAGCGCCGAATTCACCGCTCCGGTCTCGCTGCCCGCTTGTGGCACCGAGGCTTCCTGCGCGCGCGACCTAGGCGCCGGGGCAGCTAGTGCGGAATTCTGCGTCATGGTCGAAGGCAATGCCACTGCCGGAGACGGAACTTGCCCGGGCTGTGCCTGCGCGTGTTCTTCGCGCTGCCGCGGCTGGGCCTTCGCCTTGGTCGTGGTCAAATTCGATTCGCTGCTCGGCGCCGAACCCATCTTCGAATTCGTCGGGGTCGGCTGCTCAAACGCAATGGTTATCGTGTTGCCGTTGGTGTTGATGTTATAACGCGCCGGTTGCCGCATATCGATGACTACCCGCGACGTCTCCGGCGTAAACTGCGCCAGCCGGATTTCCCGGACCGGTTCCAGATTGCTGGCTATATGCTTGGTCGAAGTCTTCAGGTGGGCGTCATCGAAATCCAGCACCAGACGGTCCGGCTTCTCGAGAAGCGTCGCGTGATAGCTCAACGGTCCCGAAGCCACTACGTTGACGCTGGTTTGATTGCCGTTCTCCGCCAGGTTCACCTGGTTGATCGATTCAAAATTTCCCGCCTTCTTTTCGGACTGCTTGCTCGAAGCCGGCACCACCACCGCGCTTTCCTGTGTCCTGACCACCGGAGCGGAAGTAGCTGAAGCTGTCTCGGATGCACCCTTGGCCGGCGTGGCCAGCGCTGCATCAGCGCTACGCGAAACCACCAGATCCACGTCCTGCGCATCGGACCGCTCAACGCGCGGCTCGACGCCCTTCTCGAGCAGCACTTCGATCCTCACCATCGGCGTCGTCCCCGAGGAATAGGTCGACACGCGATAGCTCTTGATCAATTCCGATGGCACTACGCGCACGCCCGCCGCGTCGCCCACCGACACGCCACTGATGTCCAGCACATACAGGCTTTCGCTGGCGCGAAACGTGGTGTATTCGAATGGCCCGTTCGCCTGCAGTTCCAGACGCACACCGCCATCGCTCACTTCGGGCTTTACATGCAGCACAGGTCGGTCGTCCGCCGACGCCGTTCCGGCCACCATCAGGCCAAGCACGAGTGACGCTCCTAAGCCCCATCCTCGCCTGCTAATCCTCATTGCTGCTCTCCTGCGCTCGCGTAGATTCGCTTCGTCACTACCCGCTCGACCGCTTTGCCGAACGCGTCCTTCGAGTTTTGTCGAAACGTGACCCCATCCAGCCCGATCTTTTCCACTTCTCCGTCGTACAGCCGGTCACCTTCTCGTACGAAATATGTCCGCTGATCCGCGTTCGAAAGCACCGCGATCATGCCCATCTCGGAACTCACCGTGCCGTCCACGCGTACGGTCGTAATCACCAGTCCAGCCTTGCCCGGAGGCAAGTGCTGATTCCCTGCTACTTCCTTGTTCTCGTTTATAAGAGGAGCAAACGGATCGCGCCGCGCCGCCGAAGGCACCTGCTTCTCAGCCGGTGCGCTCGCCGCCGCGCTTTCCGCGTTACTCGGTTTCGCCGCCTGCGGAGACTTGCGCGTTCTCGTTGTCCGAGCCGTTTTCGACGGCGCCTTGGCCGTCTTCGCGCCAGGCATGCTTTGCGCTAGTGCGGCTGGAGCCAGGCACACACCGAGCGTCAGTGTTGCCAGCCCAAGTATCGTTGTTTTCGCCAGTGTCATCGTCGCTGCCTCAACGCTTCGCCGGAACAGTTGCCGAAACCGGTTTTGCCTGCGGTTCTGTCGCCTGCGTATAGAACGTCGTGATCGTGAACGCCCCCGTTACCGACGTCCCGGGGGTCACGCGAAACTTATTCCCCGCGCTCTTACCTATCGAAGTCAGTTTCAGGTCGCCCACATTGATGATTCGAGACAGCCGGCCCAGCCGCGAAAAGAAATCCAAGACCGAGTAGTACGGCCCATCGGCCTCGATGGCGAACGGCATCTCAAAGTAGTAAGTCTTCGGCGCGATCGGATTCGCGGTCAGTTTTCGGATACTCACTCCCGAACTCACCGCCGCGTTCTGCACCATCAGGATGAACTGATCGCTCTGCTTCTCTTCCGGGACGATCGTCTGAAGAGTGGCTAACTGCTTTTGCAGCGCGTCCATTTCCGATTGCAATTCCACGCGCCTCTGCTTGTACACGCGCAGGTTCTGCACGTCCGCCTCCAGCGGTTTCATCTCCGCCTGGGCGTTAGTGAGTTGCGTGCGGATGTTTGTCAGCGGCAGGCCCGGAACGTACAGCCCGGCCAGGATCAGCGCGACGGAAAGTCCCACATAAAAAAGAGCCTGTATTGGCCAGGGCCAATCTCGAAAGTTGGTCGCCATGGTTAGCTTCTCCCCCCGCGGCCCGGTGCCGGAGCTGCCTGGGCCGCTCCGGTGGGCTGCGTCTTCGGCGCGGCCGCTCCCGGCACTCCCGCCGGAGTGGTCGCGATCGAGGCGCTCATCGAGAAGTTGTAGGTCTCAACCGACGGCACGATGTCGTCCTCCGCCGCCGTCTTAATCTCCACATTGTCGAAATATCCGGAGCGCTTGAGCTGCGTAATGAAATTCGCCACCGAGTTGATCGAAGCCGATTCACCCTGCAGTTCGATTGAATTGCCCGTGCGATTCAGCGACGTTAGCCAGACGTTATCCACATGCACCACGGTGCTCGCGACCATCTCCAGCAATTCCTGGCCGCCGGTGCGGTTCTTCTGCAGGTTCTCGATCACATCGATGCGCTGCTGCAGCACGGTCTTCTGCGCTTCGAACTGGTCCACCTGCTGCTTGATCTGCTGCAGGCTGGCCCGCTCCGCTCGCAACGCTGTAATTTTTGCCTCGGTTTGGTCCAGCTCCCGCTTCTGCTGGTAGTAAGTCACTCCAAGAACCGTTAGCGCCACCCCGATAGCCACCAGCGCGAACACAATCTGCATGGTTGCTTCCAGCGGCACCGCGCTCTTCGCCGCTTTCGGGCGAGTCTGGCCAAGTAAGTTGATTCGGATCATTGGTTATCAAAGCTCCTCAACGCCAGGCCTACGGCAATCGCCAGGCGCGGCGCCAATTCGCGAAGCTGGTTTTCATCGTGGCGGCCGGGAACGATGGAAACTTTGCGGAAGGGATACAGCTCTTCGACCGGCATGGCGAACTCTTCCTTCAACAGGTCGAGCAGCCCCGGCACGCGCGCAGTGCCTCCAGCCACATAAATCCGGCGGATGTTTTCGCCGCTGGCCGTTGCGCGGAAGAAGTCGAAAGTCTTCTGGATTTCCAGAATCAAAATGTCCGATACCGATCGCAGGATCGCCGTGCGCTGCTCTTCATTCACTCCCGGCAGGTTCCCGCCCATCTTCAGCTTCTCGGCATCCTCAAAGCTCAGGTCGAGTTCCTTCTGCAGCGCATCGGTATATTGGTTCCCGCCCACCGAAACGTCACGCGTGAAAAGCGGCGTCCACCCGCGGATGATATTGATGTTCATCACGCTCGCGCCCACGTTCAGCAGCGCCACCACCGACGAAGGGTCAAGCTCGTAGTTCAATTCAAAGCTGTTCTGCAAAGCGAATGCGTCGATGTCTACCACCATCGGCGTCTTGCCGGCCTGCGCCAGCACGTTCGTGTGATTCAGGATTTTGTCTTTCTTCACTGCCACCAGCAACACGTCCATCTGGTTCTCGGTCGCTTCCAGAAGCTGGTAGCTCAGGTTCACGTCGGCGATATCGAACGGAATGTGCTGGCTCGCTTCGGACTGCACGCGGTCAAACAGCTCTTCTTCGGACATGGTCGGCATGCTCACCCGCTTGACGATTACCGAATGCCCCGAAACCGCCGTGGCCACGTCCTTGGACTTGATCTTCTGGCTGTCAAAAATTGTGACGATCTTTTCCGCCACCGAAGGCGCGTCCATGATGGCCCCATCCACCACCGTGTCCTGCGCGAGAGGTTCCAGACCAAAGCTCACCAGTTCGTATCCGGACTTTGCCTTCTTCAACTCAACCGCCTTCACCGAACTTGAGCCGATGTCGAGACCGATCAGCGATTTCGTTTTACCCAGATTGAACATCGTCAGGCCTCTCGTTCCCCGCAAATCCAAGAACTACGAGTACAGTTTTCACTTTTGCAGCCGCGATTACTCACCCAGCGCTAGTACTATAACCACAGTGCGTAGACCGTTTATCACATCTGCAACACTGCCCAGTCAAAGCAAACATCTTCCTCTCGTGTTCTATCGACAAACCCGTCCGCGAGGCCCAGTGCGGACACACGTACAGCGAAAGCCCGTTCCGTAGCCTTTATAAGCCGATTGTTTTCAGGTAGTTTGAAGCCTAGGAGGAGCTGCGGTTTCGCCCACGAAGGAGGGTGAAATGTTTACTTTTTGTTCGCGTCCGGCATCTTTAGTTGTGTCCAAAGCGTATCCATCCGCCGCTTCGTGGCGCTATCCATCTTGATTTCATCCGGCCAGCGCCCAGCAAAACCTTCTTCCGGCCACTTCCGCGTTGCGTCGATTCCCATCTTCGATCCGAAGTCCTGACGCCTCGCGGCGTGATCCAGCGAATCGACCGGACCCAGCACAAATTGAATATCTCTTTCAGGATCGATCGCGCACAACGCCTTCCACACCACCTCGCGCGAATCCTGCACATTCACATCATGATCCACTACGACGATCACTTTCGTAAACATCGCCTGCCCTAGCGACCAAATTGCGTTCATCGTCTTGCGCGCATGCCCCGGATAACTCTTTCGGATAGCAACAATCATCAGGTTCTGAAAAATTCCCTCCGCAGGCATGGCCACATCCACAATTTCCGGATGCTGCATCTTCATCACTGGCAGGAAAACGCGCTCAATAGCGTGCCCGATAAAGTAGTCCTCCTGCGGCGGGGGCCCCACAATCGTGGTCAGATATAAAGGGTCCTTTTTATACGTGACACAGTTCACGTGAAATACCGGGTACTCGCCCTCCAGCGAATAAAACCCGGTGTGATCGCCGAAAGGCCCTTCCGTCCGCATCTCGCCCAGATTCACATGCCCTTCCAGCACGATCTCCGCGTTCGCCGGCACTTCTAAATCGACGGTCTTGCACTTCACCAGTTCCACCGGCTCGCGCCGCAGAAATCCCGAGAACATAAATTCGTCCATCTCCGGCGGCACCGGCAGAATTCCGGCCAGCGCCGTCGCCGGATCGGCGCCAATCGCGACAGCCACTTCGATCTGCCCATCCTTATTCTTTGCCCGCGCGCTGCGGAAGTGTTCCGCGCCATGCTTCTGCGTCTGCCAGTGCATTCCGGTGCTGCGCCCGTCGAACACCTGCATCCTATATGTACCGGTATTGCGCTTCCCTGTTTCCGGATTCTTGGTGATCACCAGCGGCCAGGTGATGTACCGCCCGCCGTCCTGCGGCCAGCACTGCAGAATCGGCAACTCCGCCAGCGAAAATCCCTCCGTGCGCACCACATCCTGGCAATCCCCGCTTTTGACAATCTTCGGGAAGAACGAGCCGATCTCCGCCAGCTTCGGCAGCATCTTTACTTTTTCCAGCAGCCCTTGCGGCGTCTGCATCTGCAGAAATGACGATATTCGCTGCGCCACTTCGTCGAGCGAATCCACTTCGAGCGCCAGGTTCATCCGCCGCTCGGTGCCCACCAGATTCGTCACCACCGGAATCTTCGATCCCTTCGGCTTCTCAAACAGCAGCGCCGGGCCGCCCATCTTCACCGCGCGATCGGTAATCTCGGTAATTTCCAGCACCGGATCGACCTCCGCCGAAATCCGCTTCAGCTCCCCTTCCTTCTCCAGCTTCCGCACAAATTCCCGCAAATCCCGGTACGCCACTTTCCCTCCGCCTCAGCAGACGCGTACTCACTGTTTTAAGTGAATTGCCACTTTATCACGCGGCTCCAAGTATCAACTTGAAGATTCATGAATCACTCCCGATTGTTGGTCAGCGCCATCGGAGGTAAACTCTTGATTCTCGATAATAGGCATACCTGTGAACGACTCTACCTTTCTATCGCGAGTAGTTTTGAAGAACTACAAGAGCATCGGCGAGTGCTCTGTGTCTCTGCGTCCGCTGACATTCCTCGTCGGCCCAAATGGGGCGGGTAAGAGCAATTTTCTGGATGCTCTGCGATTTGTGACTGATGCCCTTCGAACTTCACTCGATCACGCGCTGCGCGAACGCGGCGGAATCAAAGAGGTTCGTCGAAGATCGGGCGGACACCCAACACATTTCGCTCTGAACCTCGAGTTTTGCCTAAAACCCCATACGACGGGGCGATATGCCTTTAGAATTGGCGCCCGTCCGAGTGGAGGATTTGAGGTTCAAGACGAGGAATGCGAAATAAGATATGGCAGCGTTAATGGACGATCCGCGCACTTCAAAGTGCGAAATGGAAAGGTGACGTCCACCATTAAAGTTGTCCCAGCAGCATCGTCCGACAGACTTTATCTGGTCAACGCCTCCGGCCTTCCCGATTTCAGGCCAGTATATGAAGCGTTTTCCAGAATGGGCTTCTACAGCCTCAACCCTGCTCATATCCGGGATCTGCAGCCCCCCGATGCTGGCGACCTACTTCAACGGGACGGTAGCAACATCGCTAGTGTTCTCGGTCAACTGGCTTCCCATGATAAGGCGACTAAAGAAAGAATCGAGCAGTACCTAGCGAAGGTAGTTCCTGGCGTTTACGGGGTCGATGTAAAGGTCATTGGGCCAAAGGAGACGCTCGAGTTCCGACAGCAAGTCGCTGGCTCCAAGGATCCTTGGCGTTTCCTGGCATCAAACATGTCCGATGGGACTCTGAGGGCACTGGGCATTTTGGTGGCTTTATTCCAGGCAACGAATAATGGGGACAAGAAGGTCCCGCTGGTCGGGGTGGAAGAACCAGAGGTCGCGTTACATCCTGCCGCCGCCGGAATCCTCCTTGATAGTTTGCGAGACGCAAGCCGCAAAACCCAGGTGATCGTTACGAGCCACAGCCCAGATTTGCTTGACGACGAGGATATCGATTTGGAGTCGATTCTCGCTGTCGTTTCCGAAGGGGGCGTAACGAACATCGGCCCCCTCGACGAAACTGGCCGGTCAGCCTTGAAAGACAGGCTATATACTGCGGGAGAACTGCTTAGACTCAATCAACTGACTCCTGAAAAAGAGAGAATGGTGTTGCAACCGGACGATCAGGCGAAGCTATTCGAGGAAACTGAATAGCGGTGCCGTACAAGATTGCATGTGTCGTTGAAGGGCACGGCGATTCGGAGGCTCTTCCCGTTGTCATCAGGCGCATAGCTGCCAGCTTGAACCCCGCCTGTCACGTTCAAAGTACCGCCGTCATTCGAACCCCTAAGAGTAAATTGCTGAAAAGCGGTGAACTAGAAAGGGCCGTCGAATTGGCGGCTCGCCGACTGCTTGGGTTCGGTGGAATCTTTGTTGTCCTCGACTGCGACGATGACTGTCCGATGTTACGTGGACCGGAACTGCTGGCTAGAGCGACAAACGCGAGGAATGACTTGCCGATCGCTGTGGTGCTCGCTAAAAGGGAGTTCGAAAGTTGGTATATTGCCGCTGCAGAATCCTTGGCGGGATTGGCCGGATTTCGGCCGGATATGCAGTCTCCCTTCGCACCAGAGGACATCCGTGGCGCTAAAGAGTGGCTCAGCGAAATGATGGAGACTGGTCGAACCTATTCGGCAACGGTCGATCAACCCCGTTTGGCCAATCTGTTTAGCATCGAATTGGCCATGCGAGCTCCGTCTTTCGCGAAACTTCATCGGGACGTAGGGCGAGTCATGTCCGATTTAGGGCAGCGGTGACGGTAGAAGACTCCAGCAGGTTGCTGTCTCTGCGCCGGCATGATCATCCCGTTCCGGTACGGTTGGTCCTTGCAAATCCGTAAAAATCTGCTAGCCTGCCCTCGGCGTGAAGAGGGACTACACAAGTCGGACGCAACACAAAGGCTCCAGCGGCAGAGTTGGAAATGGGTGCAACTCGCGTGTCGTTGACCCGGCACTCCCGCCGAGTCAGCACGGCTGTAAGTCACTGCAAACAAAGAAACGGTGTCATCTCCACCCGGCAGAGAAAATGAGCCTTTTCGGCATCGTTTCTCGACCCATTTCTTTCCGAGGACACGCCTTCAGCACGCATTCCGGCTCGCTTGCCAACCGAAACTTTCCCGCGTCTCGATCGTACTAAGATATATAGGAGAAGCTAAAAATCAGTGATGCCGGGTGATTTGGCGATTTCGCCTTTCCCGGCAATAAGATAGCTATGCCACTACGAGACTCCTATCGCGAACATCGCTTGGCCTATCTGATCGTAATTGTCTGTCTGCTCGCGCTCCTCGGCGGAGGCTACTACTACAAAGTCCGCGCCAAGGATGTGAAGTACACCACGTCTCAAGTTCGTCGCGGCAACATCACCGCTTCGGTGCAGGCCACTGGAACCATCAACCCGCTCACAACCATTCCGGTCGGCTCGTACGTTTCCGGCACCGTCGAATTCATTTTCGCCGACTTCAACACCCGCGTTCACGATGGCCAGGTTCTCGCGCAACTCGATCCGGCCATCTACGAAGCGCAAGTGTCCACCGCGCGCGGCAATCTTGAAAATGCGCAGTCGAACCTGGTCACGCTCGCCGCAAATGTCCAAGTCGATCAAGCGAATCTCGCCAAGGCGGAAGCGAACGTGAAATATCAGACCGCGACCGCCAAGCGCTCGCAGGACCTCTTCGCGTCCGGCGTCGTTTCCACGGACGCGAACGATCTCACGCAATCGACTCTTAGCCAAGCACAGGCCGACGTGCAGGCTCAGCAAGCAACCGTGGCGCAGGCCAAGGCTCAGTTGAATCAGGCGAATGCGCAGATTACCTCAATGGAAGGCGCGCTCAAACAGGCCGAAACGAATCTGCGCTACACCACAATTCTTTCGCCCATCGACGGCACCGTAGTGGCGCGCAATATCGACGTAGGCCAATCCGTCGCTGCCACTTTGCAGGCGCCCAACGTCTTCACCGTCGCGCAGGACCTTACCCGCATGCAGGTCTATGCCGCCACCGACGAATCGGACACCGGCAACATCCACGTGGGAATCCCGGTCACTTTTCAGGTGGACGCCTTCCCCACCGAACTCTTTCAGGGCCGCGTCAGCGCCGTTCGCCTGAACGCCACCACCGTACAGAACGTAGTCACCTACAACACTGTCATCGACTTCAGCAATCCCGACGAAAAGCTACTGCCCGGTGAAACCGCTTACGTGACCATTCCCACAGGCCATGCCGAAGACACCGTCGAAATTCCCAACGCAGCTCTGAGTTTTAAGCCTGACATCGCGCGCCAGGATTTGCAGGCGCTGTACAAGCAGTACAACATTTCGCGCGAAGCCTCCACCACGCACCTGGGCGGCTGGCAAACGGTTTGGAAGCTTGGTCCGGATGGCAAACAGTTGCAGCCTATCGCCGTGCAGTGCGGGATCACCGATTACAACTACACTCAGGTTTTGCAGGGCGACGTCCACGAGGGCGACGCTCTGGTTATCACCCAGCAAGGCGGCGCCACGACTGCCGGTGGCGCGGGCGTCCGCCCGCCCGGCGGTTTCGGAGGCCCGCGATGACAATTTTCCGCACGCCGCATGCACCTGTCCTGTCATCACGAGCGCAGCGTTTTCAGCCGGGTGTCGTATTTTTCGCGCCCTTTGCGGAGAATACATGTTGTTTAGGGGGTGGGAGCTTCAGCTCCGACAAAAGAGCCGGGCGCGAAGCCCCTTCCGCTCGCGGCGCCTTTCCCGCGGCGAAGAGTTTCCTCGGACGCCCTAAGAGAAATCGCGGACCTCGTTGCGCTCTCTCTTTGTCGGCCTTCGCTTTCAAGCTGCACAGTCCTATCGGTCGCAGGCTAGCTCCGGAGGAGCGGAAGACCGTAGCCCAGCGCGTGAGCGCTGGGCTACGAATCGGCGCGAAGCGCCATACCGCTCGCGGCGCCTTTCCCGCGAGTTTTGCTTTCATTCGGGAGTTTGCTCTTTGAATTTCCAGGAAGTAATTCGGCTGGCGCTGCGCGCTCTGGCTCGCAACAAGATGCGCACGCTGCTCACCATGCTCGGCATCATCATCGGCGTGGGCGCGGTGATCTGCACCGTCGCCATCGGGCAAGGCGCGGGCAACCAGGTGCAGGCGCAGATTCAGAATCTCGGTACGAATCTGGTGATGGTTTTCGCCGGCAGCGTGAACACCGGCGGCGTGCGCATGGGCAGCCAGGCCACAAAAACTCTTACGGCCGACGATGCGCAAGCCATCCTGCAGCACGTGCCGAACATCACTGCGGTTTCACCCTCGGTAATCGCCGCTGTCCAGGTGGTCAACGCCGGCCAGAACTGGGCCACGCGCATTCAGGGCGTCTCCGCCGAGTATCTCGACCTGCGCAGTTGGCCCTTGGTCGAAGGCAGCAACTTCTCCACGCGGGATGTCGAAGATGCCGGTGATGTTTGCGTGATCGGCAAGACCGTCGCCACGCAATTGTTCGGCGACGACGATCCCGTGGGCAAAACCATTCGCATCAAGAATCTGCCGTTTCGAGTGCTTGGGTTGCTCGCAACCAAGGGCCAAAACTCGTTCGGTCAGGATCAGGACGATACCATTTTTGCTCCCTACACCACCGTGCAGAAAAAAATCTCCGGCATCAGTTGGGTGCAGATGATCAATGCCGGCGTGGACACGCAAGCGGACATCCCCACGGCTCAAAAACAGATCGCTTCGCTGCTGCGCCAGCGTCATCACCTGCGTCCCACTGAGGATGATGACTTCATCATCCGCAGCCCGGACGAACTGGCCCAAACCGCCGACGCCACTTCGCGCATTCTCACTCTCTTGCTCGGTAGTATCGCTTCTGTTTCCCTGCTCGTGGGCGGCATCGGCATCATGAACATCATGCTGGTTTCCGTCACCGAGCGGACGCGCGAAATCGGCGTGCGCATGGCGGTAGGCGCCACTGAAGAGGACGTGCAGCACCAGTTCCTTAGCGAAGCTCTAGTGCTCAGCTCGCTTGGAGGTTTTATCGGCATCGTGCTGGGAATTGTCGGATCGATTCTGGTGTCACGTGCGCTGAAGTGGCCTACGGTGGTTTCACCTGTTTCCGTCGTGGTTGCCGCTGTTTTTTCTGTCGCCGTCGGAATTTTCTTCGGCTACTATCCCGCGCGCAAAGCCGCGCGGCTCGATCCCATCGAGGCTCTCCGTTATGAATAATCTCTTGTTTTCTTTGTCATCCCGAAGCGAGCCGCGCCCGGTAAGGGCGCAGAGAAAAAGTTCAGCGAGTCGAGGGATCTCTCTTCGTTCTGCGCGGCCCCCTCTTCGAGGTTGCCATGAATAATTTCACAAAAGCTTCTGCCATCGCGATGCTGCTTATTGCCACGCTTGCAAGCGTCGCGGGCGCCCAAGGCAAGAAAACTCCGGCCGGCGAAGAATTCTTTATGGTCGCTTCCCTCGACCAATCCAAATCGCAACTGCTGCTGAAACTTCCAACGGAAGTCACGCTGCTCGCCAAGGTGACCCCAAAAACTCAGTTCTTCGACGAAAAAGGAAAGCCCATCAAGCTTTCCGATCTTCGCGCCGGCGACACCGTCTGGGCCGTCACGACCGGTAGCGCCGACAACACAACCGTCACACGTGTGCGCAAGGGCCCTATGACCGTCGCTGATTTGCACAAATACTACCTCGACTATCCCGAGGTAAAATAGCCGCAATCCGCTGCGATTGTGCCCTTACCCTGCCGCCTTTACTTCAGCCGACGGCTTCTTTAGAAAGAACCCTAGCGGAATGCAAAGGGCGCATAACAGCGCAATGTAGCGAAAGTCGTCCACGTAGGCCCAAAGCTGCGCTTGACTGTTGAGCGTGGTTTGAATCAGTGACAAGGCGCGCAGCATGGATTGATGCGGACCGGCATGCATGCGCATCAGCGTGGTGAGATGCCGAAGCACTCCCTGCAATATCCAGTTCGCGCCGGAAAGCCAATGTACGTTTTCGTTTCTGTGCGTTTGTAAATGGCGCTGAGCGATGGTATTCGCCGCGGAAATGCCGACACTGCCGCCGATGTTGCGCAGAAAATTGAAAATTCCGCTCGCGTTGCCGACTTCGGATTTCGGCACAGTTCCCAGCGCAACGTTTGAAAGCGGGACAAATACCATGGTCATGCCCATGCCGCTGAACACGATCGGCCAGAAAAGTGTGGTTGGTGAAATTTGGAGCGTCAGAAGTCCCATGCGGTAGGTGGAGAAGGCCAAGATGCCGAATCCGGCCGCCACGATCTTTCTGGGATCGAGTTTGGAAATAATCACGCCCACGACGATGGACGCGACAATGGAACCAAGCCCGCGCGGGCTCACTGCGAGACCGGCATCAGTTGCGTCATATCTCATCAACGTCTGATAAAAAACGGGCAGCACCGTTGTGAGCGAATAAATTCCCATGCCCAGAACGAAAATCCCGAGACAACCGAGGGCCAGATTTCGATTGGCCAGCGCGCGGAGGTCCACCAGTGGTTTCTTCGTCCGGAATTCCCGGAACATGAACACGGTGAAGGTGATGAGCATGATCACAAAGGCCCAGCGTATGTTCGTGTTGCCGAACCAATCGTCCTCCTGGCCTTTGTCGAGAATGAATTGCATGCAGGCCACCCATAGCCCCAGAAGGCCGAGGCCCACGCCGTCGAGTTTTCCCGGCTTAGCGTTCGTGATATAGGGCGGGTCTTCGAGAAACTTGCTTTGCAGCAGCAGGGCCAGCAGTCCAACCGGCACATTGATGTAGAAAGCCCAGCGCCAGGAAATCGCATCGGTGAGATAGCCGCCGAAAGCAGGGCCGATGACAGGAGCCAGCACCACACCTAGCGCATACAAGCCCATTGCCTGCCCCTGCTTCTCGGGAGGAAAGCTCTCCACCAGAATCGCTTGGGACAATGGCTGAAGCGCCCCTCCTCCCGCGCCTTGCACGCACCGCGCCAACAAAATCAGAGGAAGCGTGGGCGCGATTCCGCAGCCGAAAGAGGCGATGGTGAAAACAATGATCGAAATCATCAGAAAGCGCTTGCGCCCGAAGCGCTCCGCAAACCAGGTGCTCGCTGGCAAAAAAACGGCGTTAGCTAAAAGGTATACGGTAAGCACCCATTCCGCTTCATTGTAGGTGGATGCGGTGCTGCCAGCGATGTAAGGCACAGCCACGCTGGCGATGCTCGTGTCCATCACCTCCATAAAGGTGGCGATCATCACGGACACGGCTATGAGCCAGGGATTGTGCTTTGGTTTCCAGTTGCGTTTGCCCGGCACCGTTCCGGCCCCTAAAACCAGTGAAAAGACTTCACCCACACCTTGGGCTCAACTGACATTCCGGGGGCTAGGCGTTCTGCGCCAGGCTGGTTGGGCTTGAATCGAATGCGCACGGGCAGGCGTTGGACCACCTTCACATAATTGCCGGTGGCATTTTCAGGCGGCAGCAGACTGTAAACCGCGCCGGTTGCGCCCGGAAGCGCTTCCACGTAGCCGTCGAACTTCTGCGAGAGCGCGTCGACGTTTATGGTCACCCCTTGGCCGGGCTGCATTTTTCTGACTTCCGTTTCCTTGAAATTTGCGGTGACCCAAATGTCATTGGTCTGGGTCAGCGCGAACAGTTCCTGTCCGGGAGCAACCTGCATTCCGACCTGCGCTTGCTTGTCGCCGATGATGCCGTCATCGAGTGCGTAAATTCTGGCGTAGTCGAGGTTAAGTTGTGCCTAGTCCACCTGCGCTTGCGCCGCCTTCAGACTAGCTTCGCGCATGGAAAGGGTCTCGCGCTGTATGGCCAGATGCTCCGGACGATTGTGTTCGGCCTCGCGCGCCTGCTGTTCCGATTGCTTCAAAGCCGCTTGCTCCTGGGCCACCGCCTTTTCCGCGGCGCGGGCGGTTTCCTTGCGAGAGGCAACCACGGCGGCTTGGGCTTTTTCGTCGGTAGCACGCTGGTCATAGAGTTCGCGGGACACTTCTTCCTTCATAACGAGCAAGCGATATCTTTCGGCCTCTTGCGCGGCATTGGCTTCGTTCGCTTCCGCCTGGGCGACCTCCGCGAGAGCGGACTGATATTTTCCCTGCGCAGCGGCGAGATTGGCGCTCGAACTGGCGACCGACAATTGCGCGTTCACCACGGCTGTGGATTCGCTGGTGGCAGTGATGGGCACATTGGGCGTTTGCGCCCGAACGCTGGCCAGCGATTGAGCCAAGTTCGCGCGCGACTGCTCCGCGGAGACCTGATAGTCACGTGGATCGAGTTGAACCAGCAATTGGCCCCTTTTTACGCGGTAGGTGTTCTCCACATATATGGCCGCGATGAAGCCACTAATACGCGGACTAATCGGATCGGTATGACCATCTACGAATGCGTCATCGGTGTTTTCATAGCTTTCGATGTATCGCCACATTTCGATGGCCCCAATCAGCACCACAACAATGCCGATGAGAATCAATACGCTGGCGACCGGATGCTCATTTTTCCATACGACGATCCGCTCCTTGCGGGCCCGCATGCGTTCCTTCAGAGGGGGCTTTTTTTCCTCCTCGTCATTTTCATCGTGTTTGTCGCCCTTGCCGTCGTTTTGGTCCTCGCCCTCGCTGTCGGTTTCGTCTTTGTCTTTTTCGCCCCCGCCTTCCTGGTCCTCGTCTTTTCCTTTTTCGCCTTTCTCCTTTTGCTTCTGTTGCTGCTTCTCGCGCACCTCGTCGACCTCGGCGCGCAGGCGCTGTTGCTCGTCGTAAAGCATACGGATCAGCAAAGCGGTGTCGGGATTTTGCGGAGAAACGGGTTGGCCGAGCGGAGATTCGTCCATTTACTTCCTCAGGAGTTGTGGCAGGGACTGCTCGGCATTGCCCAAGGCCCGCGCCAGGGAAACTTTCGCCAGATTGTGCTGGAAGATCGCGGTGATGTAATCGTCATCGGCCTGGACGACGGTTTGCTCCGCCTGCACGACCTCGACAGTGTCGGCGACGCCGACGGAAAACCGATCACGCGACTGTGTCAGTATGTCTTTGGCGAGATCCACGTCGCTTTTTGCCATATTGACCTGATCCGCAGCCAGCCCCAGATCAATGAACGCTTGCCGCACGTCCTGGTCCACCTGCCCGTTCAGATTCTCGAGCTCCGCCTGCCGCTCTCGAAGCGCTGCCTGCGCCCGCTCAATGTCACCTTGAATGCGGCCGCCTTCGTAGAGAGGAATCGTCAGTGTGCCGGAAACGCTGTAAACACCGGTGGATTCGTGCGAAGGAGTTATCCCTGCGGCGCCGAAATCCGCATTTACGGCCAGGCTTGGCAAACGCTCGGCGCGCGCCGCTTTCACCGCGGATTCGGCTGCCTTTACCGCGGAAGTCGCTGCCTGCAAGTCCGGCCTTTGCTTTTGCGCCGTGTGGCGGGCTTCGTCCATGGTGACGTTTGACAGGGGCACGAAATCAAATTCATCCACCGCGACGAACTGCTGGTCCAGCGGGAGCCCGATGATGCGCGCCATGCGCAAGCTCTGCGTTTCCAAATCAGCCTGCAGTGAGCGCAGGCGCAATTCTTCCACCTGCAACTGCACTTGCGGCCGTGAAACATCGATGCGGGAGGCCAGTCCCAGCGCAAAGCGGTCTTTGGCCTGCTGATAGATGGCACGCGATGTGTCCACCTGCGCTTGCGCTGCGCGAATCCGGGCGTTGGTTGCCAGCAACTGCAGGTAACTACCGCCCACGGCGAGCACAACAAGGTCTCGCGTGCTCTGAACCTGCTTGAAACTGGCCTTGAGGCTTTCGCTGGCGCTGCGCAGATTTTCAACCTTTACCAGGTCGAAAACGGTTTGCTGGAGCCGCGCCGCGCGGGCGTCGTAGAAATTGAATTTCACACTTTCGGGAAAGGTGGGTGATTCGACACCCATGGTTCGCAGATTCAGGCGCTCGAATTCCTCACTCACAGCGCCATTCAAATTTGGCAGAAGTTCGCTTCGCACCACTTTCCGCTGTCCTCGCATCTGCAGCACAGACGACGCTTGGCTGAGCACGCCAAGGTTGTAACGCAATCCGTCGGCCAGAGCTTTTTCCAGCGTCAGCGTAAGAGTGCCGCTCGCGCCTGGAGCGGATGGATTGCTTCCGTTGAAGGGCGGCTGGACGTTCACGGAGCTGTTGATGGTGTTGACGGCACCGCCACCGCCGGTGTTGGTGGTCTGCTCGGTAACAGTCACCGATCCCGGTTGAGCCGGGCCTTCTGAACCTGAAAGCGGCAGTTGAATGGGGCGCGTGGGACCGGTGACCATCTGAGACGGGCTCTGCGCTTTTGCCGCTGAAAGAATGAGCAGAATGAAAACTCCCAGCGCCGCGCCTCGCCACAGGGATATTCGTGGCCGCTCGACAATTTCCAGGACTCCGCCCCGGAACCCGAGGTACGGATTCGACATTTTTATTCGCACGATGCTATTCCACCCCGGGCATCGATTAGGCGACTGGCCGCGATTTGACCGTCAATGACACGCCTCCCTCAGGACATCAAGGCGCCCAGATACAGAACGGTGCCTTGGAAGGAAGCATATGGCTATCAGGATTTACCCGACTGGGGGTGGTAACGGGCTGTAGCGCTACTGGGTGGATGTACGAGCTTTATCCGTAAGAACCTGAAAGGAAGGGGTCCAACTCCGAAGCGGTGCGCCACAGTCCGGCACTTTCACTCGATGCTTGGCAGTTCACGAACTGCCTGGCACTGTTTGTCATCCCGAGTGAGCGAAGCGGTTTCTTCGCGACGAGGGATCTCTCTTCGCCTATCGCGGCGCTGGTCACGTCACGCTTTATTGCGTAGGAGACGCCAGCGCATTGTTGACGATGCGCTGCGCTTCTTCTAGAATCGCCTCCAGATGCTTCTCGTCCTTGAAGCTCTCGGCGTAGATTTTGTAAATGTTTTCGGTGCCCGACGGCCGCGCCGCAAACCAGCCATTCCCGGCGATCACTTTCAATCCGCCAATCGGCGCGTTGTTGCCGGGAGCGCGCGTCAGTTTGGCGGTGATCGGTTCACCGGCCAACATTGAATCCGTCACCGCGTCGGGCGACAACTTCTGCAGGCCTTTCTTTTGCTCCGGCGTCGCCGGCGCGTCCACGCGCTTGTAGTACGGCGTGCCGAATTCGGCGGTGAGTTCGCGATAATGCTCGCCAGGGTCTTTGCCGGTTCGCGCCGTGATCTCCGCCGCGAGCAAATCCATGATCAAGCCGTCCTTGTCGGTGGCCCACGCTTTTCCGTTCATCCGCAGGAAACTCGCCCCGGCGCTTTCCTCGCCTCCAAAACAGAACGAGCCATCGAGCAAGCCCTGCGCAAACCACTTGAAACCCACCGGGACTTCCGAGAGCTTGCGTCCCAGCTTATTCACCACGCGATCGATCATGCTGCTGCTCACCACAGTTTTCCCCACCGCACTGCCCGCAGGCCAGTGCGTCCGGTGCAACAGCAGATAGCGAATGGCTACCGCAAGATAATGATTCGGATTCATCAACCCTGCCGAGGGTGTCACGATGCCGTGCCGGTCGGAATCCGGGTCGTTCCCAAAAGCCACGCGGTAGTCGTCTTTCAGGCTCACCAGCCGCGCCATGGCGTAAGGACTCGAACAGTCCATGCGAATCTGGCCGTCGTGGTCCACGGTCATGAACGAAAACGTGGGATCAATTTTGTTGTTCACGACCGTAACGTCAAGCTTGTAGACCGAATTGATCGGCTCCCAATATGGCTGCGAAGCCCCGCCGAGCGGATCCACTCCAAGCTTCAGATGCGCCGCAGCAATCGCATCCATGTCGACGACATTCCGCAGATCGTTCACATACGGCAGAACGAAATCTTCCTGATGCGTGGTGGCAGCTTTCAGCGCCGTGGAATACGGGACGCGTTTTACATCCGCATTGTTTTTTCGCAGGAACTCATTGGCGCGATTTTCGATCCATGAAGTTACGTCGGTATCCGCGGGGCCGCCATTTGGCGGATTGTATTTAAATCCCCCGTCTTTGGGCGGATTGTGCGACGGAGTGATCACGATTCCGTCCGCCAGATGCTCTCTGCGGCCCGCGTTGTAGACCAGAATAGCGTGCGAGATGACCGGCGTGGGCGTGAAGCCATCGTCTTTTTGAATGAAGGTTTCTACTCCGTTTGCCGCGAGCACTTCGAGCGCAGTGCGCTGCGCGGGCTTCGATAGCGCATGCGTGTCCTGGCCCACGTACAGCGGCCCGTCAATGCCCTTCATGCGGCGGTAATCGCAAATGGCCTGCGTGATTGCCAGAATGTGCGCCTCGGTGAACGTGCCGTTCAACGGCGAACCACGATGTCCGCTGGTGCCGAAGCTCACCAGTTGCTGCGGATTGTTCACATCTGGCTGGCGCTCGAAATATTCGCGCTCGAGCCGCGCGGGATCGATGAGCATATCCTTGGGCGCCGGCTTCCCTGCCAGCGGGGATATTGCTTCCGTCGGCTCAACCCCGGATTCGTGCTGGCTCACGCTGGACTGCGTCGCGCTTGAATTCATCACGCTGGACATTGTTCCATCCTTCCGGATCATGTCTGATATATTCCGCAATCGATTGTACCAACCGCGACTTCTCGGTGCCTCATCGGCGTTGCGCCGAACAGAACATTCCCCCGACGGCACGTGCAGCGTGAATAAGAGTTTGCAAATTATCGGCTTGAAACATCTGAGAAAACAGCGCGACGCAGTTCCTCGCATTCCATTTTGGCACGCGAGCCCACGCTGCCAGAAAGTGGAATTGGGCAGTCCGGCGAAGAAGCAAGATTCCCGTTAGGCCTCAGGCGACGCCAGTTGGACGCACGCGTAACTCATTCAAAATAAAGATTCCTTTCCGCAGCACATGTCAGCCCTGCTTGTGGGAACGCCCTCCGCGCTCTCATTGCCGTTATTCGCTTTTCCGACGTTCTTATTCCCTATTCAATCTGGCCCTCAAGCTGCACTTGCGACGCCGGGCCTGTACGTTCGCGCGCGTCGACGGTTTCAAATCGGGCCTCGTGCGGTTATGCGTCCAAACTGGAATGACTGAACGAACCACCATCGTTACTGGATCGAAGGGCGGCGTTGGCACCAGCACTGTTGCGCTGAATCTCGCGGTGCAGCTTGCCGCTGAATCAAAGAAGCGCGTCCTGCTGATCGATCTGGCGCGGCCATTCGGCCAAATCTCGCTGATGCTCGATTTCGAGCCGCGCTTCACCATTCTCGATGCGCTCGAACGCATCGCTCGCCTGGACGAAAACGTTCTTGCCGGCCTGGCCACGCGGCACAAGAGCGGGATCGATATTCTCGCCGGGCCGCGCCAGGCAGCCATGAAACCGGAACAACGCCAAAGCGTGACGCTCGAAGCGATTTTGCGTCTCATTGAAATCGCCGACCGCGCCTATGAACTGGTAGTCGTCGACCTGGGAGTAGTGAATCCCGCGGACTGGGCCCAAGTTTTGCAGCATGCGCAAGCGCTCCTGCTGGTTTCCGAGCCCACGGCGCTGGCGCTGGGAATGATCGACCGCCAGATTTCTTCGGCAGTGCGCGCGGGCGTGGATAGCGATCGCATCCACGTGGTAATCAATCGCTGGCGGCAGAACGACGACGACGCGCTGGCCGCATTTGAAAAGGAGCACAAGCGCAGCGTGCTGGCGCGATTGCCGAATGATTACCGCCAGCTCACCGAAGCGGTGCAACTCGGCATACCGCTGATGGCCAGCGCGGCCAATTCGCTGGTGGCGCGCTATCAAAACTTAGCGGCGTGGCTCGGAGCGCGAATCAGCGCACCACTCGGCGACGAGCCGATTGTGAAACAGGTTGAGGGCGCCTGACGCGGCCCGGCTATCTCACTTCCAGCAGTAGACTCATCTCCTCCGAAGAATTGAACCGTTGTCATATTGTCACCGCCTGTGCAACTGGAGGGGATTTGAGGCGGTTGCGTAAGATGATAGAATCGGTTCGACTTGGAAGATGAGCGGGCGTCGTACAATGGCAGTATAGAAGCTTCCCAAGCTTCGGACGTGGGTTCGATTCCCATCGCCCGCTCCATAACTTCAGCAACTGAACGGGTTAGGCTGCACTAGACTCCAATTCAACAGTTGACTCCAATTCAAACGCGCCACGCTCGATTTTTTCGGCCAGCGTGTTGATTGCACGGCGCTGCGAATCACCAACCACATGGCCGTATTTCTGCAATGTGGTCTTCGCGTCACCATGACGCAGTTGCCGCTGTACAACAGTGAGCGGTGCTCCGTCTTCAAGCATTTCACTCGCTGCCGCATGACGGAATGCGTGAGTCCCGGTGTGCGGAATGCCCAAAGCGTCTTGCACTGGCCAGAGTCCATATTGCGTCACCTTGCCAACTGAATACGTGTTTCCGTTTCGGTTGGAGAACAGGTAGCGGTTTGGATTTTCGCGATATCCCGTGTTCAGGTATGCGCGAAGTCTCTTTTCCAGTGCTGCTGGCATGGGCACTTCACCAGTACTGCTTTTGGTCTTCGTGGATTGTTCCTGCTTGGTGCGTGAATCAACCGAACGGCGAATGTAGATGACCTTCCGGTTGAAATCCAAATCGCCTGTCTTCAGACCAAGCATTTCACCAGCCCGGCACCCCGTCATTCCCAACACCGCAAACATGGTGGCGTAAGGTTCCTTGGCACGGGTGATGATTTTCCCCACTTCCCCTGCACTCATGAAACGGACATCCGGTCTTGCTTCCTCGCGGGGAAGCATAAGGTCTGCGCGCTTCACAGGTGGTACCTTGTTGCCGAAGTTTCGAGCGGTGCGAAGGATTGAGAACACCGTCTGCAAAATATTCTCAAGTGTCTTTCGCGTGACGCCCGTTGCTGCGGTGGAAGTGACGAACGCCTGCAAAGTGCGGACGTTCATATCCTGAAGAACGACACTCCCAAGCCTCTTTGAGATGTGCTGAGACAAGTGGCTCTCAGCAGCACGAACTGTTGAAGGCTTGAGATTCACAGCGATTTGTTCACGCCATTCCTGCGCAACGTCCGCGAAGACCTTCCCTGTTCTCATTGGTGGTGCTGAGACAGGAACGATATTCACGGCGTCCAAATACGGTTGCAACGCAGCATATGCAGCGCGCTTAGACAAAGTTTTGCAAGAACCAAGCGTCACTGTTCGTCTGCTGCGATGGAACGTTGGTTGCAACACGTCTTCCCAAAACATGCCCACCCACTTTGGATTTTTTCCGCGTTGGATGAGCCTTCCCCTTTGAAACCGTCTTCTTGGCACTGTTCCTCCAGTGACCAAAGAAGGCGTTACCGTCGCGGATACTATCACGGTTTCGCCCGGCGTCATGCCAGCCCACTTTTAGTGTCTGTGACCTGATTTTCCGTCCCAGCAAGACCTTTAGAATCTACGGCTGCTGTAGGCGGAAAAATAGAGGCTACGTGGTAGGGGTCAGTTTCGCGTGTAGGGGCATTTTCCCGCCTACGCAACGAGCCTCTAAACCTTCGTTGGTTGGCGGCTTTTGTAGCGCGTTTTTCGTCTTCGGATTTTGCGGGCCTACCGCGCTTCGCAGTGTTTGATGTTGGTGTGCCGTCGCCTGCTAACAAACGATAAACTTCAGGACGCTTTCGCTGAAGGTATACGATCAGCCGTTTTCCAGTTCCAAGAGCAGCCGTCCTGTCGCCCATGACGTGTGCGTAATAATTATGCGAACAGTCTTCTGAGCAGAGACGGGAATCTATGCTTGTGTAGGGCTTCGGCATTTCTCTGCCACACCAGCGACAGGATTCCACGCTGAAAAGGTAGGTCTCAATGCATTCTAACGAGCAGTAGAATCCAGCAATACCCGGAATCCGATATACACTGGTGCTCCAAGCAAACAGGCCACAGCCTCCGCAACTTCCGCGTGGCTGTCCCTTTATACCGTCAGGCACAAACGAAAAAATTGAGATGTCCAAAGAGATTTCCAGATTGGGAGATTTGATGCCCGGCAGAACTGCCGTCAGCGGAACGGAGACGCTAGCCAGTAAGGGACCACCCCAACAACGCGAAGGTACGGAGACTTATACCGTGGTCATATCCCGATCTTCGCAGGCAAAAGCAAGGCTGCTTTTACCTTCTCCCATTCTACCACACAAGTAGTAGATGTGTCAAGTGGTTAGGGTTGAAATGTCAAAAAAAAATAGGCCCAGCCATCCGAAGATGAACTGGGCCATTTGATCTACCGTCCACGCATTCGCGCGTTCTGTACGGAGTTGCCTAACGTAGAGGCAATTTGATTCTGACTCTTCCTGAAGCCGTCCATGTCAGTCACACCGTGGAAGTGCGCATTCACCACAGTGGAAGTCTGAGCAGGGGAATTCGAGAAGTTAGGAACGATGCGCCCGGCTGAAGTCGGCAAGAATAGTTCTGGCCGTTTCTCACCGACAACGTAAGCCTTGCCGGGTGAAACGCCACCGCCGTTTTCTAGTCCGGGGATGCTGCCAAGAAAGCTGCCCAAGCCCTTGAAGATGGAACCAAACGGAGTGCCACCCAAAGAACTAAAGATGCTTCCTATTCCCTTGAACATCGAACCAAAGCCGCCAGTCATCTTGCCCAGCAGATTTCCAGAGCCTTGCTTATCGCCACCAAACAGGTCAGCCGACTGCATGAACTGGTCCCAAGCTTTG